>NZ_JAGQCO010000012.1:0-54530 GCF_024346235.1 Cyanobium sp. BA5m-21 | reverse complement strand
ATTCAATTCTGCTGGAGTGGATTGAAGGCGGCGCTACTCAGCGCACCTGAGCGACCAAATAGGAAAAAGGTAGATCGAATAGCTTGCCAGCCCTAGGCACAAAGGCTCGCTTGTTAAAAACGTCGTAGTGGTGCTCCTCAATTACATCAAGAATGCCCCTATATAGCCGCAGCGATGCCCATACGGGCCATCGAGCGTCGGGAGCAAGCCAGCGCACTCCTGCCTCTGAGCGGGCAAACCACATTCGAGCTCTCTCTAGCTGAAATCGCATCAGGGCACGCCAATTGTCGTTAACAGTGCCCGCAAGCAATTCAGCTTCGCTATAACCAAATCGCTCCAGATCTTCCTGGGGAAGGTAAATACGCCCTCTAGAACGATCCTCGCCCACGTCGCGAAGAATGTTGGTGAGCTGGTTGGCGATGCCGAGAGCTACAGCTGCGTGGGAGGTGTCCGGCCGATCACTCCAAGGGGCGCTTGTGTAGGCAGGATCCAGTCCCATCACCTCCTGAGTCATCAGGCCAACGGTGCCTGCCACCCGATAGCAGTAGAGCTCTAGATCTTCGAAGGTGGGGTAGCGGTGCAGGCGCAGATCCATCCTCTGCCCCTCGATCATGTCTAAGTAAGCCTGCAGGGGCTGGGGGTAACGCTCCATCGTGTCCCGCATAACCAGATCAAGGCCATCGCAAACCTCGCCAGCAAACAGGGCCCTAGTGCGCTCCTCCCAGGCATCTAGGCGATCTGCCAGCTCTGCCACAGGACGGGCTTGGGCCTCCGCACTATCCATCAGCTCATCTGTGCGGCGGCACCACACATAAATCGCCCAAATCGCCCGACGCTTGGCCGGCGGCATCAACAAGGTGCCCAGATAAAAGGTCTTAGCCCACTCGGCCGTCTCCTGCCGGCAGGCCTCATAAGCCTTCTCCAAATTTGGGAGCGAGGACACCACCACGACTAGACCGCCTTACCAATCGCTTGGGCACACTGCTTACCGCTTAGCACCGCCCCCTCCATTGAGGCCAGGTAGCGCTGCATGGTGTAGCAGCCGGCCAAGAAGAAGTTGGGGATCGGCGAGGCTTGATCGGGCCGCAGTTGCTGGCAGCCAGGCACGGTTTTGTAAACCGACAGCGGTGTTTTGACCACGATCGACTTGCGCAGAGTGGCTTGGTCGTTGCCGGTGAAGTGCATCGGGAATAGGCGCTTGAGCTCCTCCATCGTGGCCGCCACGATGTCCTCGTCAGAGCGACCAATCCAGTCTTTGGCTGGGGCAAACACCAGCTCCAGCATCGAGCGCTCCGGATCCTCGTATTCCTTACAAGTATTGCTCATGTCTGCATAGACGCTCAACAGCGGGCTCCGGCTGAACAGCAGGTGATCGATATCGGTGAGCTTGCGATCAAACCAAAGGTGAATATTGATCACCGGCACCCCATTGAGGCCGTCGAGCTTCTTGAAATAGGGAATCTGCTTCCAAGCCTCAGGCAGCAGCAGCTTGAAGGGATCTACCGGCATGGCGCTCACGTAGGCGTCTGCCGTAAGCGTGCGGGGCTCCTGACCCTTGATGCCACCAATCTGGAAAGCCTTCACCGTGCCATCGGCATTGAGCTCGATCTGGCGCAACGGGGAATTCAGGTGAACTTCCCCGCCACGGGCCTCGACGTAATCGACGATCGGCTGGCACAACCGCTGCGGTGGGTTGCCATCAAGGAAGGCCATCTTGGAGCCATCACCCTCCTGCAGGAAACGATTTAGGGCGGTGAGCACCACCGTGCTGGAGATTTCATCGGGATCGATGAAGTTCAGGGCCTTGGCCATGGCGATGAATACCTCGTCATTGACCCGCTCGGGAATGTTGTGCAGCCTGAGCCACTCGGTCCAGGAATACTTATCGCATTCTTCTACATACTGTTGGCCGCGCAAAATTGCCGGCACCAAGCCCATGCCGAAGGCAATCTTCTCGGGCCAAGTGAGCAGGTCGTTGTTGCTGAGAATGGCCGCCAAACCATTGAAGGGGGCGGGGATGTCTGGGAAGTCAAAGCGGCTGTAGGTGCCTGGCGTCTCCATTTGGTTGAAAATCATCGAGTGGCTTTTCCACTGCAGACGGTCTTCGATATCCAGCTCCTTAAACAGCTGGCGCATGTTGCGGTAAGCGCCGAAAAAGATGTGCAAGCCGGTCTCATACCAGTCGCCGTCTTCGTCCTGCCAGGCCGCCACCTTGCCGCCCAGCACATCGCGGGCTTCCACCACGACCGGCGTATGGCCGGCATCACAGAGGTACTTCGCGCACGACAGCCCGGCGAGCCCTGCTCCGGCAATGACGACGCGCATACCGACTTTCAAAAATCCAGATGCAACCTTAAAGGGGGCGCCTGACCCCTGCGGCTGGGGGGGGGTTTCTAGAGTTGGGACATTGGGTGCCCGCAATCCCCTCCCCATGGCCGACTCACTCCCTGCCGAATCCCGCCCTGCAGAGACCTTGCTGAAGTCCACCACCCGCCACGTGCGGCTGTTCACCGCCCGAGTGGAGGACGGCAACCTGCTGCCTGATCCCAGCCAGCTCACCATGGATGTGGATCCCGACAACGAGTTCCTCTGGGACGCCCCGGTGCTGGCCAAGGTGCAAGACCACTTCCGCGAGCTGGTGGCAGCCCAAGCCGGCGCCGACCTCACCGAATACAACCTGCGCCAGATCGGTTCGGAGCTGGAAGGGCTAATTCGCCAGCTGCTCCAGGCCGGCGAGCTTCGCTACAACCCGGATGCCCGGGTGCTCAATTACTCAATGGGCCTGCCCCGCAGCACGGAAAGCCTGTGAGCCGCTCCCGCTACAGCTCAGATCGCTACGCCGGTGAGCGCCCTGATGAGGGGCGTCCCCCCGGAGGGCGTTACGCAGAGGATGCCTATGAGCGGGGCGGTCGCCGCAATGAGCCCAGGCGGCCGGCCGGGGGCGGCAATAAAGGCGGTCCTGGTGGCCCTGGTCCTGGTGGCAGTGGCCCTGGCGGAAGTGGCCCCTTTCAGTTCAACGTGGGCACCCTGGCGATCCTGGCTGGGGTGCTGGTGGTGGGCATCGGCATCGGCACCGCCATCTCCAGCACCACCCAGGGCGACCAGGGCAACATCGCCAGCAGCCAGCAGCTCGACATGGCGGTGCCTGATCCGGAGTTCTGCCGCCAGTGGGGCGCCAGTGCCTTCGTGATGGACATTGAGCTCTACACCACCATGAACCCCAGCTCCAGCTTCGTGACCCAGCCGGAGCTCAAGGCCGGCTGCGTTATTCGGCGGGAAAACTGGAGCGTGTTGCAGAAGGAAGGAGCCGTAACCAACGAACAGATGCGCCAGTGCAAGCAGCGCATGAACACCTTCGCCTACATCGGCTCAGTGAAAGACAAGCCAATCGTGCGCTGCGTCTACCAAACAGACACCAGCCAAAACAAATTCCTTACCAAGGGCGTGGCTGATGACACGGTGGGCGTCACCCCCGAAGCCGATCAGTTCTGAGTGAGAGCCTCCTGCTGCTGCAACGGCCGGCGCAGGGGGCTATCGGGGCTGGCAAACACGGGCAGAACCTCCTTGCGGAAGGCATCGGCAGCCCTGGAGCAATAGCGGGCTGGATGGGTGATCAGCTTCAGCTGGCGGCGCACGAGCAGGTCGGCCACTTGGGGGCGATGCAGGCTGCCAGCAGAGAGCTCCCGCTCAATTGAGACCACCGGCAGGAAGGCAGCCCCAAGACCCGACTGAACGGCGTTTTTGATCGCCTCAAAGGAATTGAGCTCCATCTCGATCTTAAGCCGGCCCACATCCAGCCCGGAGCGGGCCAGCAGCTGATCGACCATTTTGCGGGTGGTCGACTGGGCATCAAGGCAGACAAAGCCCAGCCGGTAGAGGTCGTCTTTCGTGAGCTCGGGCAGGCGGGCCAGCGGATGCTTCACCGGCAGCACCAGGGCCAGCTCATCGCTGGCATAGGGCACCACCTGCAGCAGCTCACAAAGCTCCGTTGGAAGCTCGCCGCCGATTATCGCCAGATCCACCTGGCCATTAGCCACGCTCCAACCCGTGCGGCGGGTGCTGTGCACCTGCAACTGCACCGCCACTTCGGGGTACTTCTGCCGAAACAGACCAATCATTCGCGGCATTAAATAAGTGCCGGTGGTCTGGCTGGCGCCAACGATGAGCGAGCCGCCGCGCAGGTTGTGCAGGTCTTCTAGAGCCCGACATGCCTCCTGGCACTGGCTCAGGATTCGGTCGCAATAGCTGAGCAGCAGGTGGCCGGCCTCGGTGAGCTGGGCCTTGCGCCCGCCCCGGTCAAACAGGCTGACGCTGAGCTGCTTCTCCAGATTCTGAATCTGCAGGCTCACCGCCGGCTGAGTCACATAAAGGCTATCTGCGGCCTTCTTGAAGCTCCCCTCAGAGGCGATGGCCCGCAGGATGCGGAGCTGATCAAGGGTGAAAGGCAGTTCTGCCATTGGGTTGCCTGGATCGGCCGGAGCCTGCCAGCTGGCGATTTCAAAACTCTAAGGGGGAAGCCTGGCAGCGAGAATCGAGAGCTTCACAACGCCCCATCCGGCCCGTGCCCCCCAGCTCTTCGCACCACAGCAGCTGGGTAATGCTCGCCCTGTTGCTGGCTTTCGCAGTAGTTCACAGCGGCGGTGCCTCGCTGCGGGTGTGGGGCGCAGCAAAAATTGGCGAAAGGGCCTGGCGGCTGCTATTTGCCGCGGTGAGCATCCCCTCAGCCGTGGTGGTGATCGGCTACTTCCTGGCCCATCGCTACGACGGGGTGCGCCTCTGGAATCTCCAGGACCAGCCCTGGATCGTGCCCGTGGTGTGGGCCGGCACCGCTATCAGCTTTTTGTTTCTTTATCCAGCCACCTACAACCTGCTGGAAATCCCGGCGGTGCTCAAGCCCCAGGTGCGGCTCTATGCCACCGGCATCATCCGCATCAGCCGCCATCCCCAGGCGGTGGGCCAGGTCCTCTGGTGCGCCACCCACCTGCTCTGGATCGGCAGCAGCTTCATGGTGGCCACCTGCGCCGGCCTGATCGCCCACCATCTCTTCGCTATCTGGAACGGCGACCGGCGCTTGGCCAAGCGCTTCGGTAGCGCCTTTGAGGAGCTGAGAGCTAGCACCTCGATCCTTCCCTTTAGGGCGATATTGACCGGCCGCCAGCAGCTGGTTGCCAGCGAATTTCTAAGGCCAGCCCAGCTGGGCATTGCCATTGCCGTAGGGGTGTTTTGGTGGGCCCATCGCTTCATCGGCCTCGGCGCAACGAGCTTCGCTCGCACAGGCTTGGCCCACCTGCTGGGTTGAGTACGGCTCGCCGCGAAGCCCCCGCCCATGGGCGAGCCCGCACAGGCCTGGATATGCACGTGTTTGGCTGCCTACACTTGCGCCAACCAGCTTGCAGCGCATGCCGTCAGCCGCCGAACTCGCCTGGTTGATTCCGGTGCTGCCCCTGGTCGGGGCTTCTATTACCGGGCTGGGGCTGATCAGCTTCAACCGCACCGTCAATCGGCTGCGCAAACCCGTGGCCTGGTTACTGATCAGCTGCGTGGGAGCGGCTGCAGTTCTTAGCTACGCCGTTTTGGCCCAGCAACTGGCGGGTGCACCGCCCACCGAAGTGCTGTTCAACTGGGCCAGCGCCGGCACCTTCAACCTGCAAATGGGCTTCCGGGTGGACGCCCTCGGCGCCGTGATGCTGTCGTTGGTGACCACCATCGCCGTGCTGGTGATGGTTTATTCCGATGGCTACATGGCCCATGACAAGGGCTATGTGCGCTTTTTTACCTACCTAGCCCTATTCAGCAGCTCGATGCTGGGCCTGGTAATCAGCCCCAACCTGCTGGAGATTTATGTGTTCTGGGAGCTGGTGGGAATGTGCTCCTACCTGCTCGTGGGCTTCTGGTACGACCGCGATGGCGCCGCCAATGCCGCCCAGAAAGCCTTTGTGGTGAACAGGGTTGGCGACTTCGGTCTGCTGCTGGGGATCCTGGGTCTGTTCTGGGCCACTGGCAGCTTCGGCTTTGAGGAAATTGGCAGCCGGCTGCAGGAGGCCGTGGCCGGCGGCAGTGTTTCCAACGCGGCGGCGATCCTGTTGTGCCTGCTGGTGTTCATGGGACCGATGGCGAAATCGGCCCAATTCCCCCTGCACGTCTGGCTGCCGGATGCCATGGAGGGTCCGACTCCAATTTCTGCCCTGATTCACGCGGCAACCATGGTGGCTGCTGGTGTGTTCCTGGTGGCCCGGTTGCAACCCGTTTACGAACCCTTCCCGGCTGTGCAGGCCACGATCGCCGTGGTGGGAACCATCACCCTGGTACTGGGGGCCTCGATTGCTCTCACCCAGATGGATCTCAAGAAGGGCCTGGCCTATAGCACCGTTTCCCAGTTGGGTTACATGATGCTGGCCATGGGCTGCGGCGCTCCGGTGGCCGGCATGTTCCACCTGGTGACCCACGCCTTCTTCAAGGCGATGCTGTTTTTGGGGTCCGGCTCGGTGATCCACGCCATGGAAGAGGTGGTGGGCCATGAGCCCGTGCTCGCCCAGGACATGCGGTTAATGGGTGGGCTGCGCAAACACATGCCGATCACCAGCAGCACCTTCCTGATTGGCTGCGTCGCCATCGCCGGCATTCCCCCTTTGGCTGGCTTCTGGAGCAAGGACGAGATCCTCGGCGTGGCGTTTGGTTCATTCCCCGTGCTGTGGGTGGCTGGCTTCATCACCGCCGGCATGACCGCCTTTTATATGTTCCGCCTTTACTTCCTCACCTTTGAGGGGGAGTTTCGCGGCAATGATCAGGCCATGAGGGCCCAGCTGCTGGCTGAAGCAGGCAAAACCACTGATGACCAGGGCGATAGCCACGGCGACGACCATGGCCATGCCAGCCATCCCCATGAATCCGGCTGGCAGATGGCCATGCCCCTGGCCGTGCTGGCCGTGCCCTCTGTGCTGGTAGGCCTGCTGGGCACCCCCTGGAATAGCCGCTTTGGCAACCTGCTCGACCCCAAGGAGGCGGCCGAGGTGGCCGAACACTTCAGCTGGAGTGAATTCCTGCCCCTAGCCGGAGCCTCAGTCGGCATCTCCATCGCTGGCATAACCGTCGCCGTGCTGGCCTACGCGCTGCACAAAATCGATCTGGGCAAAGCCGTAGCCGCTCGCTTCCCCGCCCTCAATGCCTTCCTGGCCAACAAGTGGTATCTCGATGCAATCAACGACAAGTTGTTCGTGCAGGGCAGCCGCAAACTGGCCCGCCAGGTGCTGGAGGTTGATTCCAAGGTTGTTGATGGGGTCGTAAACCTCACCGGCCTGGTGACCCTGGGCAGCGGCGAGGGTCTCAAATACTTCGAAACCGGCCGGGCCCAGTTCTATGCCCTGATCGTGTTTGGCGGTGTCATCGCCCTGGTGGTTCTGTTCGGCTCGCTGGGCTGAGCGGTTCGGCCGTTACGCCTGCTACGCGGGCAACACGGCCTCGGCCGCACAGTCCAGCGAGCCTCACACCGCACGCCCATCCCCTGCCGCACCAGCGAGCCTCAAGCCGCGCCCTGCCGCACCGGCTCCTGCCCCCGCTTCGCTGATCCCCTGGCACGCGCTTTGCGCTCACGCCAGGGGATCAGCGAAGCGGGGGCAGGACACACAACTCTGTGTGACAACCCCCATCAGCAGAGTGCCGGGCCCGACTGCATTTCTACACTCCGATCAAACGGTGAGGCCTGGTTCGTGCCCTTCCCATGGTTGAGCGCGTCGATCCTTTTCCCGATCGCAGCGGCCCTGGTAATTCCTTTCATTCCCGATGCCGGCGACGGCAAGCGGATTCGCTGGTATGCCCTTGGCATCACCCTGATCACCTTCTTGATCACCGTGGGGGCCTACCTCAACGGCTATGACCCGGCGGTCGAAGGACTGCAGCTGGTGGAGCGGGTTCAGTGGCTGCCCAGCCTGGGGTTGGCCTGGTCGCTGGGGGCGGACGGCATCTCGATGCCCCTGATCCTGCTCACCAGCTTCATCACCTCCCTGGCGGCTCTGGCGGCCTGGCCGGTGACCTTCAAGCCCAAGCTCTTTTATTTCCTGCTGCTGCTCATGGATGGCGGCCAGATCGCCGTGTTCGCCGTGCAGGACATGCTGCTGTTCTTCCTGGCCTGGGAGCTGGAGCTGTTGCCGGTGTATCTGCTGCTGGCTATCTGGGGCGGCAAAAAGCGTCAGTACGCAGCCACCAAATTCATCCTCTACACAGCCGGTAGCTCCCTGTTCATTTTGGTGGTGGGCCTGGCGATGGCCTTCTACGGCGGTGGCACCCCCAGCTTTGAGTACACGGACCTGATGGCCAAGGACTTCTCAACGAAGTTCCAGCTATTCGCCTACGCAGGCCTGCTGATCGCCTTTGGGGTGAAGCTGCCGATCGTGCCCCTGCACACCTGGCTGCCCGATGCCCACGGCGAGGCCACGGCTCCGGTGCACATGCTGCTGGCAGGCATCTTGCTGAAGATGGGGGGCTACGCCTTGCTGCGCTTCAACGTGCAGCTGCTCCCCGAGGGGCATGCCCAATTTGCGCCGCTGCTGGTGGTACTGGGGGTGGTGAACATCATCTACGCCGCTCTCACCTCGTTTGCCCAGCGCAACCTCAAGCGCAAGATCGCTTACAGCTCGATCAGCCACATGGGCTTCGTGCTGATCGGCATCGGCAGCTTCAGTGCCCTGGGCACCAGTGGGGCCATGTTGCAAATGATCAGCCACGGCCTGATCGGAGCCAGCCTGTTCTTCCTGGTGGGCGCCACCTACGACCGCACCCACACCCTGCAGCTCGACGACATGGGCGGGGTTGGCCAGAAGATGCGCAAGATGTTTGCCCTGTGGACTATCTGCTCCCTGGCCTCCCTTGCCCTACCAGGCATGAGCGGCTTTGTGTCCGAGCTGATGGTGTTCACGGGCTTCGTTACCAGCGAGGCCTATTCGCTCAGCTTCCGCATCGTGATGGCGGCTCTAGCGGCGGTGGGCGTGATCCTCACCCCGGTGTACCTGCTCTCGATGCTCCGGGAAATCTTCTTCGGCAAGGAAAACACTGAGCTCGCCTCCCACACCCACCTGGTGGATGCGGAGCCCCGGGAGATCTACGTGATCAGCTGTCTGCTGGTGCCGATCGTGGGCATCGGCCTCTACCCCAGGGTGATGACCGACACCTACAGGGCTTCGATCGAGGCCCTCGTGCAGCGGGAGACCACCGCCCTAGCCAAGGTGATTCAGCCGCCGCCGGGCGATCTGATTCGCCAACCGCTGCTTTCGGCGCCGGCCCTGCCGGCCTGATCCGCCTCCCTGGGTAACAAAACTGTGCAGATAGCCCGCGGTGAGTTCACCCCTGGGTTGGTCTAATTACGCTCCTGAGATGAAACAGCTGAACTTTCTGCTGATCTTCAGCTTTGGCCTAGCCATGGTGATGTTCACCCTGGAGAACACAGCCCCCACCACGGTCCACTTCCTGCCAGGACTGAGCGGCACCCTGCCCCTAGCCGCCCTGCTGCTCCTAGTTGGCGGCATCGGCGCCACCGCTGCCTGGGTGTTTGCGGTGTGGACCGGGGTGGTGCGCAAGGTGGAAGCGGTGCAGAGCCAGGGCGAATTCACCGCCCAACAGGTGCGAATCCAGGAGCTGGAAAACGACCTGCAGCGCTACCGAGCCACGCTGGATGCCCAGCTGGGGCTGCTGCCAGCGGCCGGGCAAAGCTCGGCTCCCACCAGTCCCGATGCCGACGAAGCCGTGACCGTGTCAGTTGGCTGACCCCAGCTGTGGTGCTTTGGCAGGGGTGCTGGTGCGAAATGGCCAGCACCGGTAGCGTGCGGCCAATGACTCAGCGGAGGCCTCGGGGCACCATTGGCTGAAGGAGGCGCAAGATTGGCCATACGCCTGCTCCAGGATGCGGCAGAGCGGGGCGATATCGACCCATGGGATGTGGACGTGATCGCCGTGGTGGATGGTTTTCTCGACCAGCTGCGCCAGCGCATTGAGGTGCCCCGCCTGGTGGTAGCAAACGCTCCAAGCCGGGGCGGCAGCTACGAACAGGACCTAGCTGAAACCAGTGAGGCCTTTTTGGCGGCCTCGGTGTTGGTGAGCCTCAAAGCCGAGGTGCTGGAAGCGGCCACCTTTGCGCAGGAAGCTCCAGACCAGGACGACATCGGCTTTGATTTCGATGCCGATGGCCAAGGCTGGCTGGTGAACCCCGCCCTGGCCCTGCCTCAGCGACCGGAAAGGCACCTCTGGCGCCGGCCCGTAGCGCCGCCACCCCTACAACGACCGGTGACCCTGGGGGAATTGATCCGCCAGCTCGAGGACATCGCCGAGCGACTCGAAGCGGACGAGGGTCGGATTCGGCCGCGCCACCGCCCCAAGCGCTACAGCGAAAGGGCCGCGATTGAGCAGGTAGCGGCCCTGGCGCACCGCGAGAAGTTGCCGGAAACCACCGCTGCTCTCAGCCAGTTTTTACTTAGCTGGGATCCAGCCCACGACTGGGCCGGCTTCAACGAGCTGGTGCAGGACTGGGCTGCCCACGTGGAAGCCAAGGCTGCGGACGCCGAGCTGGACCGGGACCGGGTGGGGGTGTTCTGGGCTCTGTTGTTTCTCTGCCACCAGGGCAAGGTGGAACTCGACCAGCAGGGCGGGCTGTTTGGCCCTCTGCACCTGCGGCGCCTGCTCAATCCTGGCGAGACCCGCCAACTGCCCCTAGTGCCAGCCCTCGGTGCGGCGGAGCAGGCGCTGGCGGCTTAAGTGGTGCGTCTAGGCTGGCGCCCATGAAGGCGATGATCCTGGCTGCTGGCAAGGGAACACGTGTGCGGCCCATTACGCACACGATCCCCAAGCCGATGATCCCCATCCTGCAGAAACCCGTGATGGAGTTTCTGCTGGAGCTGCTGCGGGAGCATGGGTTCACCGAAATCATGGTGAACGTCTCTCACCTGGCTGAGGAGATCGAGAACTACTTCCGCGATGGTCAGCGCTTCGGTGTTGAAATCGCCTACAGCTTTGAAGGCCGCATCGAAGACGGTGAGCTGATCGGCGACGCGATGGGATCAGCAGGAGGGCTGAAGAAGATCCAGAATTTCCAGCGCTTCTTCGACGACACCTTTGTGGTGCTTTGCGGTGATGCCCTGATCGACCTTGATCTGTGCGAAGCGGTACGTCGCCATAAGGCCAAGGGCGCCATGGCCAGCATGATCACCAAGCGAGTTCCCAAGGATCAGGTGAGCAGTTATGGCGTAGTCGTCACAGACGACGACGGCAGGGTGCGCTCCTTCCAGGAAAAGCCGGCGGTTGATGAGGCCGCCAGCGACATGATCAACACCGGCATTTATATCTTCGAGCCAGAGGTGCTCGACTTTGTGCCAAGCAACCAGCCCTTCGATATCGGCTCCGACCTATTTCCCAAACTGGTGGAGGCCGGCGCAGCTTTCTACGCCCTGCCGATGGAGTTTGAATGGGTTGATATCGGCAAGGTGCCGGATTACTGGCAGGCAATCCGCAGCGTTTTGCAGGGCCAGGTGCGTCAAGTGCAGATCCCTGGCAAGGAAGTGCGGCCAGGGGTATTTGCCGGCCTCAACGTGGCCGCTGACTGGGATCAGATCAATATCACCGGCCCCATTTATGTGGGCGGCATGACTCGCATTGAAAATGGCGCCACAATCATTGGCCCGGCGATGATTGGCCCCAATTGCCACATCTGCGAAGGAGCCACAATCGACAACTCGATCATCTTTGACTACTCCCGCATCGGGGCTGGAGTGCGTCTGGTGGAGAAGCTGGTGTTTGGCCGCTATTGCGTTGACCGCAACGGCGACCACTTCGACCTACAGGAGGCCGCCCTCGACTGGCTGATCACCGATGTGCGCCGGCAGGATGTGGTGTCGCCATCGCCGCAGCAGAAGGCGATGGCCGAACTACTGGGCACCGATCTGGCCCTGAGCAACTCCAACTAGCCCAGCGCTAGGGGCTTCAGGCCTGCCTGCCGCAGGATCGCCGGAATTCGCTCCTCAGCCTTAATGGCCATCAGATGTACCCCCTGGGCAATCTGGAGATAGGCGCCCACCTGTTCCGCGGCGATAGCTACGCCCTCTGCCGCCGGATCTGGCGCCGCAGCCAGCCGGTCGATCACGGCCTGGGGAATGTTGGCGCCAGGCACCACCCGGTTGATGAAGGCGGCGTTGCGGGCCGATTTGAGTAAAAACACACCCGCCAGCACGGGCAGATCAAGCGGTGCGGCGAGGTCACCAACAAAGCGCTTGAGAGCTTCAGCGTCCATCACCATCTGGGTTTGAATGAAGCGGGCACCGGCCTGCTTCTTGCGCAGCAGCCGGCTCTTGAGACCACTCCAACTAGCCGACTGGGGATCGGCAGCTGCACCGGCAAATAGGTCGGTGGGTCCATCGGGCAGCTCACCTTGCACCGGATCCTGCCCGCCATTGAAGTGCTGTACCAGCTGCAACAACCGCACCGCCTCCAGCTCATTCACCGGGCGGGCCCCGGGCTGGTCGCCGGCCCGCACGGGATCGCCGGTGAGGCAGAGCAGGTTGCGCACGCCCAAGGCATGGGCACCGAGTAATTCGGCCTGCAGGGCAATGCGGTTGCGATCGCGGCAGGCCAGCTGCAGCACCGGCTCGATGCCGGCGTCAAGCAGCAGGCGGCATAGGGCCAGGCTGCTCATCCGCATCACGGCGCGGCTGCCATCAGTGACGTTTACCGCATGGACCCAGCCCCGCAGGGACCCTGCGGCCGCCAATGAGCGCGAGGGATCCCCTCCCCTAGGTGGCATCACCTCTGCGGTGAGAGCTGGCTGCCCGCTAGCAAGTGCCCGTTGAAGCAACAAACCAATCGCGCCACTTAGGACCATCATGGAACAGCGCCCTGCCTACAGTGCTGGCAAGCGCTCGACTTGGGCCCATGGATTCCAATCACGCCACGGGAGGCTCCCTCGGCCAGGTGCGCCATGAGCTTTCGGAGCGGGAAATTGAGATAATTGAATTGGTGGCTAAGGGCCTAACCAACCAGGAGATCGCCGAATCGCTGACGATCAGCAAGCGCACCGTGGACAACCACGTGAGCAACGTCTTCACCAAAACAGGCGCCAAGAACCGGGTAGCCCTGCTGAATTGGGCCATGGACCACGGCAAAATCTGCCGTGACGGCTTCAACTGCTGCTCGATTGAACCCGGCAAAATTAGCTAGCTGCAGGCTCGAACAGGGCCAAGCGCTCCGCTTCTGGCCAGAGAGCCAGGGGCCGGCGGGCCAGGGCCGCATTGCTTAGCTCATGGCGCCCAGTTAGCTCACGCCCGCACCAGGCGGGCGGCTGGAGGGCCAGGCCTTGCACCAGCCCCTGCGGCTCCAGTTCCACCTCGGCCACCACCAGCGGTGCATTCGCACCCTCAAAGACGTCGAGCACCCACTCCCCACCTGGCAGATCAAGGCCGTAGCGCACTTTGCAAAGGCCCTGGGGCGCTAACGCCAGCAGGGCAGCAGCATCCGCCTCTGGAATGGCATATTCGAATTCCTGGCGCACCAATCCCTCCGGCAGCAGGCCCGGGGCTTCAAGAAGCTGCTCGGTGCGGGCCTTGAGGGTGAGCCAGGCACCGGCTACGGCCTCTTCACCGCTGGCACGGCGCACCCGCACGGTGAAGCCATCGGCGCTCGCCACCAGGTAGCCCTGCTGCAGCTGGGCTTGCCAGCAGATATGGCGGCGCCAGTCCAGCCCCTGCACCAGAAAGCGGCGTTCAATTTCCAGGGCCATGGGGCGATTTCGGGCGGGGGGCAGCAGGGGGGGTTAATTGTGGGACGGCTCAATGGCGGTGAGACTGCCAGCCCAATGCAGCTTGTGGGTGAGGGTGCGGTAGTAGGAGGGGCTTTGCTCCAGCAGCACCTGCAGGGCCGGGTGAGGGCTGCGCTCCACCAAGGCCCGATCGCCGGGTTCAAGCACGGTGGCGTGGGCGCCATCTTTCCAAAGCTTGACCCGGCGACTGGTTTCGCCCAGGGGCCACACCGAAAGCTGGGCCCTAGGCGGCACCACCACGGCCCGGCTCGAGAGGCTCATCGGGCAGATCGGATTAACCACGATCGCTTCGATGCCCGGGTGCAGGATCGGCCCACCGGCAGCCATGGAATAGCCAGTGGAGCCGGTGGGAGTGGCAATGATCAGGCCGTCGCCGCGGTATTGATCCACTACCTCACCATCGATCTCCAGCTCCAGCAAACAGGTGGGGGAGACCTCATCGAGGCAGGGCCGGAAATAGAAGTCGTTGAGAGCCAGATGGCCGATCTCTGAGACATCAACGCCGTCTCCCCGGTCGATATGGGCCTGCAACATCATGCGCCGCTCCAAGGCAAAGCGGTCTTGACGCAGCCGGTCCCAGAGGCTGTGCTCCTCGATCTTGAGGGCGTCGGTGCTCAGGCGCAGCAGACGGCGATCGTGGGTGAGGAAGCCGAGGTGGCCGCCCACATTGAAACTGAGGATCGGCACATCGAGGGGGGCCAGATGGCGTGCCGCACCGAGCACGGTGCCATCGCCCCCCAGCACCAGGGCTAGATCGGGCAGCTCGGCTTCCGTGGCCAGCAAGCCGGGAAAGGGATTGCGGGCCAGGCCACTGGAGGCCACCACCACGTGCACCCCCTGGGCCGCCAGGTCTTCTGCACAGCGCTTGGCCTGGCGGTTGGCCGCCTGGCTGCCAGACCTAGAAATCAGCCAGACCCGCTCAAGCCGCATCGCTAAAGGACCGGCTACCAGCGCAACAGGTTGAAGCGCTCCATATCAACCGTTTCGCGGTTGCGATAGAGGGAGAGCAGGATCGCCAGACCAACGGCCGCTTCAGCCGCGGCCACGGTGATAACGAAGATGGCAAACACCTGGCCGCGGATCAGCTGGCCATCAAGATAGTTGGAGAAAGCCATCAGGTTGATGTTGACGGCATTAAGCATCAGCTCAATGCTCATCAACACGCGCACCGCATTGCGGCTGTTGATCAATCCCCAGACACCGGTGCAAAACAAAATCGCCGCCAGGGCCAGGTAGGCCTGGAGGGGGATGGTGGTGGGGATGGTGAACTCCATGACGGTGGCAACGATGACGGTGGCAATAATGGCGGTGGCAGTGAGGCTGAGAGGGCGCGGAAACGCCCGCTAGCGAGGAGAGTTTTCCAGCAACAGGGGGGTGCGCTCCTTCTCGATCAGGCCCTGATCGACTGCCTCACCTGTGATCACATCGCTGCTGAGCACATCGCGGCGGGCCAAAACGATGGCGCCGATCATCGACATCAGCAGCAGCACCGAAGCCAGCTCAAAGGGCAGTAGGTAGTCACTGAAGAGGTGCTCGCCAATGCGAATCGTGGCCTCCTCGCCCACGGGTTCTGGGCCAGGTAGGGGCCAAGGGGTAGTGAAGGCCACCCGAATCAGCAGCAAAAACAAGCCACCGCAGACAGCGCCGGAGAGCAGACGCCGTAGACCAAGCCCGGGAATGGCCGCCAGATTTTCCTTTTTATTGACGAGCATGATCGCGAACAGGATCAGCACGTTGACGGCGCCCACATAGACGAGCACCTGGGCCGCTGCCACGAAACTGGCGTTTAGCAGCAGGTAGAGACCTGCCACCGAAAGAAATACTCCGCCCAGCAGGAAGGCCGAATAAACAATGTTGGGCAGCAACACCACCCCGAGGGCTCCAAGCACCAAGGTGGCGGAGAGAGCAACGAAGCAGATCAGCTGGGTAATGGAGGCGATAGTCATGACGCGTCTCCGCTAGGCAGGGATTCGAGCACCTGCTCGGGCAGTTTGCCCACCCGCGGCGCCGTATCCGGCACATCGTGAGGATCCAGTACTCCCTTGGGCAGGTAGACCAACTCCCGCAGGGGAACTACGGCCGGATCGCTGGTGACACTGGTAGGCAGGCGACCAAGGGCGATGTTGTCGAAGTTGAGGCTGTGGCGATCAAAAGCTGCCAGCTCGTATTCCTCGGTCATCGACAGGCAGTTGGTGGGGCAGTACTCCACGCAGTTGCCACAAAAAATGCACACCCCGAAGTCAATCGAGTAGTTGCGCAGCTCCTTTTTCTTGGTGGCTTTGTTCATCACCCAATCCACCACCGGCAGGTTGATCGGGCAGACCCGCACACACACCTCACAGGCGATGCACTTGTCGAATTCGTAGTGGATGCGGCCCCGATAGCGCTCGGAGGGGATCAGCTTCTCGTAGGGGTACTGAACGGTGATCGGCCGGCGCCGCAGGTGATCAAAGGTCACCGCCAGACCCTGGGTCAGGTAGTTGGCCGCACCCACCGCATCGCGGGTGTAGTCACCGACTTTCTTGAGAAACCCGAACATGGAGTTGGCTCTGGGGGGAGGCGGTCGGAATGGGTCAGCCCATGATGGCTGGTCTGGAGAAAAGCTGGTGCTCAGGCGCGGTCAGCCGCCAAACACAGCCGGGAAGGCCAGCTTGAGCGCTGCCGTGATCAGCAGGTTGACCAGGGCAATCGGTAGCAGAAACTTCCAGCCCAGATCGAGCAGCTGGTCGATGCGCACCCGTGGCGTGGTCCAGCGCAGCAGGATCGCCAGAAACACCAGCAGGTAGGCCTTTAGCACCGTCATGACGATGCCTACCGAGCCGGTGATCAGTTGCACCAAGGGTGCATCTATCGGCTGGTGCAGCCAGCTGGCCAGCCACTCCACGGGGATGGGGAAACCCCAGCCGCCTAGGTAAAGCACCGACACCAGCAGGGCCGAGAGCACCAGGTTGATGTAGCTGCCGAGATAGAAGAGGGCGAACTTCATGCCCGAATACTCGGTCTGGTAGCCAGCCACCAGCTCCTCTTCCGCCTCAGGAAGGTCAAAGGGCAGGCGCTCACATTCGGCTAGGGCGCAGATCCAGAAGATCACGAAGCCCACCGGCTGACGCCAGATGTTCCAGCTGAGGATGCCAGCGCCGGTCTGCTGGTTGACGATGTCAACGGTGCTGAGCGAGTTGCTCATCATCACCACGGCCAGCACAGCCAGGGCCAGGGGGATCTCGTAGCTGATCGACTGGGCCGCCGCCCGCAGACCGCCCAGCAGCGAATACTTGTTGTTGGAGGCGTAGCCGCTCATCAGCAGGCCGATTGGCTGGATGCTGCTCAGGGAGATCCAAAGAAAAATACCGATGCCAACGTTGCTGATCAGCAGGTGCTGGCCGAAGGGCACCACCAACCAGCTGAGAATCACCGGAATCAGCACCAGCACTGGGCCGAGGGTGAACAGCAGGCCATCAGCCCGGGCCGGAATGATGTCTTCCTTGAACACCAGCTTCAGGCCATCGGCCATCGGCTGAAGCACCCCTAAAGCGCCGGCGTATTCAGGACCAATGCGCTGCTGCACCGCTGCTGAGATCTTGCGCTCCAGCCAGACGTTGACCAGCACGCCCACCACGGCCGCAACCAGCACCAGCACCATGGGCAGGGGCAGCCACAACAGGTGGGCGGCGGCAGGACTCAGGCCGAAGCCCTGCAGGGCCTGCTCAAAACTGGCCTCTAGATCCAGGCCCGGAGCCGTGGTGGTCAGCATGGCGGCAGCTTAGATGGGGTCAACTTAGCGGGCCCCCACGGGCTGCCAGTCACGGGAGGGCTGACCGGTATAGATCTGGGAGGGCCGGTAGATGCGATTAGCCCCCAGCTGCTCCTTCCAATGGGCCAGCCAGCCAGCCGTGCGGGCGATAGCAAAAATGGGCGTGAAGAGGTCTTCAGGGATACCGAGCTTGCGGTACACAAGGCCTGAATAAAAGTCGACGTTGGGGAAAATTCCCTTAGGCCCCAGGCGCTCGGCCGCGACCTCCTCCAGCTTGCGGGCTAGGTCGTACATCGGATCGTGACCGAACTGGTCAAAGAGCTGCTCCGCCAGACTTTGGAGAATCACAGCCCGGGGGTCCTTGACCTTGTATTCCCGGTGGCCAAAACCCATGATTTTTTGCTTGCCGGCAATCGCCCGATCCAGCCAGGGCGCCACCTGATCTGGGCTGCCGATCTGGCCGAGCATCTCCAGCACATCTTCATTGGCACCGCCGTGCAGGGGGCCCGCCAGGGTGCCAACCGCTGACGCCACCACGGCATAGGGGTCGGTGAGGGTGCTGGCCGTCACTCGGGCGCTGAAGGTGCTGGCGTTGAGGCTGTGCTCAGCGTGCAGGATTAGACAAGCGTCAAAGATGCGGGCCGCCAGCGGATCGGGCTCCCGCTCCGTGAGCATGTAGAGAAAATTGGCGGCGTAGGCCAGGTCGTCGCGGGGCTGGATCGGATCTTGACCCTTCCTGATCAGCTGGAAGGCCGCCACCATCGTGGGGATCTTGGCGATCAGCCGCACCACCGCCGAAACGATGTATTCGGGGTTGTCGAGGGCTCGACGGGAATAAAAAAGGCCCAGGGAGGCGGCGCTGCTCTGCAGCGCATCCATCGGATGCCCCCCGGAGGGGAAGCACTTCATCATGTCCCGAATGCGGAAGCTGACCCGGCGGTGCATCTGCACCTCCTGCTCAAACTCCTGCAGCTGCTCAGTAGTGGGTAGCTCGCCCCAGATCAGCAGATAGGCCGTCTCCAGGAAGGAGCTGCTGGATGCCAGCTGGTCTACGGGGTAACCGCGATAGGTGAGCACCCCCCGCTGGCCATCGATGTCGCAGATCGACGACTGGGTAGCCGGCACCCCTTCCAAACCCGGCCGAAATGGGGCTGGGGTAGCCGCTCCTGTTACTACCAAGCTTCTCCACCGCACTCACTAAGGCGAACTTACGGCTGCCGCTGGCCATCCCGCCGTAGCCGCAGCAACCGTGGGCCAATTAGGGCCTCCAGGCTGGCCCCGGTTGGGCCCAGGCGCAGCAGCACGATGCCTGCCTTGCGCAGAGAAATTGTGCCCGCCGGCAACCCCAGCAGGCTCGAGGCCAGCTCGCCCAGGTCTGGCTCATGGCCCACCAGGCCAAGGCGCTGCCAAGTGCCCTCCTGCAGCAGCGGCAGCGGATCACCACCCGGCGCCAGGCGATCCTCCAACTCCATCGCCGGCGCTAGACCAGCCGCCACGCCAATTTCAGCGGTCTGCAGCGCCCGCCGCAGGGGGCTGCTCAGCATGCGATCACAGTGGAGCTGCAAGCGGCACAACTCCGCCGCCACGGCCGCAGTGCGCTGACGGCCTTCAGCCGTAAGGGCCCGCTCCTGATCAGGGCGATCAGGATGGCGATCTTCAGCGATGCCATGGCGCCAGAGCAGCAGTTCGCGCTCAGCTTTAGCCATCAACCGAATTCAAGGCGGGCCTTGAGGTGCAGGTTGGCATCAGGCTGCGCTTCCCAGCCCAGGCTCAGGCTCTGCACGGCCGGGGCCAGGGGCTGGCCGGCCAGGGCCGACAAAAGCTGCCAGGTGCTCCAGCGCTTCAGCAAGGGCTGGGCCCGGCCCGCCGCCATAGCCCACTGCAGGGGAGCCTGGGGTAGATCGAGGCCAGCGAGCTGCTCCAGCCGCAGCCGGGGCGGCTTGCGGGAGTCACGCTGCTCCTGCAGCACCGCCAGGGTCTGACCCCACCAAGCCAGTCGGCCCTGGCTGGAGCGGGCGCCCTCCAGGCTGGCCTGCAGCTGGTTGGCATCGCCGCGGGCGAATCGGCGTCCAGCCTGGCCAGCCTCCAGCCTGGTCCAGACCCGCAGATCGGGATCCCCTTCCACCGGCAGCGGCGCGGCGATCAATCCCTCGGCGGCGAGCACCCCAGCGAGGGCGTCCGGCTGCGGTTGGTCGGCGCCAGTGCCCAGCAACCAGCCCTCACTTGCCTCACTGCGCAGCAGCGGGCCATCGGCGGCGGCAGCCACCAGGGCCGGGAACGATCCCGGCTCGGCCTGCAGCACCGCCGCCAGCAGGGGCTGCCAGTAGGCCGGCCAAGCGGCGGGGCGCTGCACCAGGGCCAAGCTCTCTGAGGGGCCCTGCAGGGCCGCTAGTAAAGCCGCTCCTGTGGGGTCAATTTCCGCAGTGCCATCCGCCGAGGGAGCCGGCATTGCGGCATCTGCAGCGAGCTGGAGCAGGGCATCCAGCTCCAAGGAGCGGTTGTGGGGGCGCAGGCTGGCCACCAGCTCCTGCACTACCCCAGGCGCCGTGAACTCAGCCGGCAACCCCAACCAGGGCCCCAGCGTTTCCGGTCGTGCTGTTAGCAGCAGCGCCCCCTGGTCAAGGCGTTGAACCGCCTGCTTAAAGCGGGGGCTGGCCGCCTGGTTGAGCTCATCGATCTGGGAGACGTCGAGGGCCTGCTCCAGCACCCCCCGGCCCGACGCGATCAACACCAGGTCGTCATCGATCAGCGCCGTAGCGATTGGCACCGGGCTGGTGCCCACCAGGGCACCACGGCCACTGATCAAGCCCATGCCGCGGTAACTGCTGATCTGCAGGTCGGTGCCAGCAAGACTGCGGGTCTGCCAGAAGCGCTGCAGGAAACGGCGGGCGCCGTCAGCGTCGCGACTGCGCAGGGCCAGCAACCAGCCAGCGGGGGCCGCCCCGGGCTCGGAAGCTAGTAGGGCAAAGCCAAGTTCGCGGCCCAGCCAGGGGGCCAGCTCGCCGGGATAGTCGAGGCCGGCGGCGGCGAAAGCACCATCCCTAAGACCCGCGACCGCCTCAGCCGCCTGGCGCCGCTGGCGGGGGGGAGCCACCGCCCGGGCGTAGCCCACCAGCTGCTCACCATCGCTGAGCAGATAGAGGCTCAGAGCGGCTTGGCGGGGCACAAAGCGGGCCGCCCGGGGCGACACCAGCTGCTGGTGCTGCAGTTGCAAGGGGGAGTGCTGCAGCACCAGCCACCAGCCACCCGCCGCCAGGCTCAGCAACAGCAATGTCACCGCCAGCACGACCGCCAAAAACGGGCGGGCCTTCATGCGCCCCACGCAGGATGGGTCCATCTTGACCCCAAGCCACCCCGTCTGCCCGCCATGGCACCTATCGAAACGACACCGCAGACAATCCGGGCCCGCGACCTGCAAGAGCGGCTGGAGCGGGGCGAGGCGATCCAGCTGGTGGACGTGCGCGAAGACACCGAACTGGAATTGGCCCGCCTGCCCCATGCCGTGGTGCATCTGCCCCTGGGCCGATCTAACGAATGGATTGGCCAGCTCAACCAGCTGCTCGACCGCGACCGCCCCGTAGCCGTGCTGTGCCACGCCGGCGTGCGCAGCTGGCATCTGGGCTGCTGGCTGATGCAGGAACACGGCTTTGGTGACGTCTGGAATGTGCAAGGGGGCATCGATGCCTGGAGTGTGGAGGTCGATCCAGCCGTACCCCGCTACTGACACCCGCAGGGCTGCGTACGATCGCCTCACTCCAGCGGCGCCCGCTTGCAGTCCGCCTCACCCAGGCCCTTGCCCGCCCGGCAGCAGGAAGTACTGCAGCTCGCCGTGCGCCACTACGTCGACACGATGGAGCCGGTGGGCAGCCAGACCCTGGTGCGCCGTTTTGGCCTGCAGGCCAGCCCGGCAACGGTGCGCTCAGCCATGGGAGCCCTGGAGCAGCGTGGCCTGCTCACCCAGCCCCACCCCTCCGCTGGCCGAATCCCCAGCCAGCAGGGCTATCGCACCTACGTTGATCAGCTGCTGCCCGCACCAGGCGCGGCCGCCCTGCAGCTGGAGCGCGAACTCACCGGACTCAGTCTGCAGTGGGCAGCCCTCGACGATCTGCTCCTGCATCTAAGCCGGCGCCTGGCAGATCTCACGGGCCTGCTCAGCCTGATCACCAGGCCCCAACGCCAGCAGTCCCAGCTGCAGGCCCTCCGACTGGTAGCCAGTGGTGAACGCCTGCTGGTGTTCCTGGTGGAGGGGGGCTCCACAGCCAGCAGCCTCAACTTGCGGCTGCCCTGCCTTGCAGTAGCGGAACTGGCGTCCCTTGAGCGCTGGGTCGCGGTCCAACTCGAGGGCGGCAGCATCGACTGGGCCGCCCTGCCCTCCCACCTGACCAGCAGCGGCGCCGTGCTGCGTCAAGCGCTGGCTAGTCATGGGCAGTCGCGCCAGCTGGAGGGCGAAGGCGCTGTAGCCATGGGCCTCGCTGGCCTGCTTGCCCAGCCGGAATTCAGCCAAACCCTCAGCCTGCGCCCCTTAGTGGAGCTGGTGGAGGATGCGCCCCAACAGCTCCTACCCCAGCCAGGCATTTGGATCGGCGCCGAGCATCCCCACCGGGCCCTGCACCAGTGCGCCGTGGTGCAGGCCAACTACCGCAGCGGCGACGGCGGCGTGGGCCAGGTGGCCTTGGTGGGGCCGATGCGCATGGCCTATGCCACGGCCCGAGCCGCCGTGGGCTCGGTGGCCCAGGCGCTGGAAAGGCTTTTGCGCTAGATCGGGCCCTTGGCGATCAATCGCAGCGCCAAATATTTCACCAGTCAAAGCCGGTAAACTGATTTCAAACATCAGCTCAACCAGTTAATGGACCTCCAATCAGCAGGAGTGATCCTGAGAATTCTCAATCTGGTTGCCCTTGCCGATGGTGGGGTATCTCTTGAAGAAGAGAACCTCTTGGACTCTCTGAGCAAACAATACAAACTTCAGGCCAAAATTATTAATTGGGAAGATCAATTATCTGATCCCTCCTGCATCGAGGATCTGGCAGCTTTGATAAATCCGGAGCAACGGGAACTGGCCATGAAAACCGCCGTGATGGTGGCTTCCGCATCAAGACAGCAGCAGGACGATGAATTCATCTGCGAGCAAGAGCGCGCGATCCTTTCTCGTCTTGCCACCGGCCTCGAACTGAGCCCCGATCAGCTGCAAACAATCGAGAACGCGGCGGCCGAGGAGATCAAGGAGCACCCCAACCTGTGGCAGGTGCTGTTTTCGCTATTCGGCAATCGTTTCGACTTCCCAGTTCTGGGCTGATCCCAACAGGCTTGAATCAGCCCCCCATCTTGTCGCCGAGCTTCTCGGCCACAGTGTTCACGTCCTTGTCGCCGCGGCCCGAGAGGTTAAGCACCACCTCAGTGCCGGGGGCCAAGGTGGGGCAGAGCTTCTCCAACCAGGCGAAGGCGTGGGCCGTTTCCAGTGCCGGGATGATGCCCTCCAGCCGGCACAGAAGCTGCAGGGCGTCCAGTGCCTCGGTGTCTGTCACGGCGCCGTATTCAGCCCGGCCGATGGTTTTGAGGTAGCTGTGCTCGGGGCCGACGCCGGGGTAATCGAGGCCGGCGCTGATCGAGTGGGCCTCCTGCACCTGGCCCTCCTCGTCCTGCAGCAGCAGGCTCATGGCGCCGTGAAGCACCCCAACGCGGCCCTCGGTGATGGTGGCGGCATGGCGGCCGGTGGCCACGCCATCGCCGGCGGCCTCAACCCCCACCAGACGCACGTCCGTGTCCTGCACGAAGGGATGGAACAGGCCCATGGCGTTGGAGCCACCGCCCACACAGGCAACCAGCACATCGGGATTGCGGCCAAAGGCCTCGTGGCACTGGCGCTTGGTTTCCTCACCGATCACCGCGTGGAAATCGCGCACCAGCATCGGGTAGGGGTGGGGCCCAGCTACCGAGCCGAGGATGTAGTGGGTGCTCTCCACGTTGGTGACCCAGTCGCGGATCGCCTCACTGGTGGCGTCCTTGAGGGTGGCAGTGCCGGCAGTCACAGGTTGCACCGTTGCCCCCAGCAGCCGCATGCGGAAAACATTGAGGGCTTGACGGCGCATGTCCTCGGCGCCCATGTAAACGACGCACTCCAGCCCGAAGCGGGCGCACACGGTGGCGGTGGCCACGCCGTGCTGGCCAGCGCCGGTCTCGGCAATGATCCGCTTTTTGCCCATGCGCAGTGCCAGCAGCGCCTGCCCAAGAGCGTTGTTGATCTTATGGGCGCCGGTGTGGTTGAGGTCTTCCCGCTTCAGCCAGATGCGCGGGCCGCCCTCGGGCCGGCGGTAGTGCTCCGTTAGCCGCTCGGCCTCATAGAGGGGATTGGGGCGCCCCACATAGGTGCGCAGCAGGTGGTTGAGCCGGTCGGTGAAGGCCGGATCCTTCCAGGCCTCAGCCGCGGCCTGCTCCAGCTCCGCAAGAGCGGGAATCAGGGTTTCCGGCACGTACTGGCCGCCGAACTGGCCGTAGCGGCCCAGGCTGTTTGGGCGAGCTGCGCGCTCCAGGGCCGCTGGATCGACGCCGCTGGCTGCGGAGATGGGAGAGACGGTGCTTGTCACCGGTGGCGCTATCAGATCTTGTAAGCCTAAGAAGCCAGCGGCCGGCAGCAGCGCTTCCAGCACACGAGCATCGTTGGACGACGCACGGCGATCCAGAACCACGGCCTGCAAGGGTCCAGAACGGATCCATAATGGTTGTATCGCCTTGAGATCGCTGGCTGCCGTGGCCAAAACCATCACACTCAAAAACCTGCCCGAGGCGCTTCATGCCCGGCTCGCCGCGGCGGCCAAGCGGCACCGGCGCAGCCTCAACAATGAAGCGATCGTTTGCCTGGAGGCCGGACTAGGCCATGACCACTTGGCCGCAGAGCAGCAGCTAGGAGAGATTCGGACCCTGCGCGACAGCCTGGCTCGGCACAGCTTTGATCCGGCTGAGATCGATGCCTTCAAGTGCGAAGGTCGGCCTTGATTGTTGTCGACACCAACGTGCTGGCCTATCTGCTGCTGCCAGGGCCCAAAACAAAGTTGGCAGAAGCTCTGTTGCTCGATCAACCCCGCTGGGCAGCACCGCCGCTCTGGCGCAGTGAGTGGCGGAATGTGCTCACCACTTACCTGCGGCGTGACCTGCTCCTGCTCCCGCAGGCCGTGGCGCTGATGCAACGGGCAGAGGTGCTGCTGGCTGGCCAGGACGAACCGGTGGCGTCCGAACAGGTCTTGCAGCTGGCTCACAGCAGCCGCTGCAGTGCCTACGACTGCGAATTTGTGGCTGCTGCGCAGCAACTGGGGGTGCCGCTGGTCACGGAAGACCGCGCTGTACTTATTGCATTCCCGGACGTGGCGAGACCCCTGGGTTAAGGCCCGAACCGGGGGCATTGCGATCACGGGGAAGGCTGCGCCGACCAGAATCCGAACCAGCGTTGCAGGATTGGGCATGGCCAAGAAGGGCGGCTGGCAGGAATTCAGCAGCAACGCCGCAAGCACGGCCAGACCCACCGCCTCTGGGGCCGGCCCGGCGGGCGCACCCAGCCCAAAGGCCCAGCAGCGGGTGCGGGTGCAACGCACCAAGGCAGGCAAAGGGGGAAAACTGGTGACGGCGATCACGGGCCTTGAGGCGCCGGAAGCCGAGCTGAAAACACTGCTCAAGCAGCTCAAGGCCGTTGCCGGCACAGGCGGCACCGTCAAAGACGGCGTGATCGAGCTGCAGGGCGACCAGGTGGCCCCGGCCCTGGCGGCGCTGGAGAAGGAGGGCTTCCGGCCCAAGCAGGCGGGGGGATGAAAGGCAAGCGCCACCAACCTCAGAAACCCGCCTTGGTGAAATCGTCGCCGATGTAGCCAAGGGGCAATTGGTCACGCTCAGCCAGGGCCGCCGCAAAACAATCCCCGAAGTTGAGCTGGGCCGGATGACCCTGGCCCTTGCCAAAACGCTTGAAGATGCCGAGAGCGCGCTCTGCCAGATCCGCATCCACCGGCACAAGATCGGGGTCAATCAGATCCAGCAAGGTCTGCATCGGTTCGAGCACTCCACGGCAGTGAGCAACCAGCAGCAGCTCCTGCAGGGTGCCTGCGGACATGCGTAGGACCTCTGCCTCCTCGAGCGTCTGCTGGTGTCGCTCCCACCCCGGCTCTCGCTGAAGAATCGCCAGCAGCAGCGAAGTAACCAGAATCACGATGGCAAGCCCTGCTCGTCGTACAGCGAATCGGGATGAAAAGGTTTGGCCGTCTCAATGGCCTGATCCTGCAGGACTGGTAACTCGGCACTGAGGCGCCTGCGCCGGCTCAACCACCGCTGCCGCTGCAGCTCCAGCTCCAAGGCATCCCGCACAATCTCCGTGGACCCTCTGCCCGTGAGCTGCCGCAGCTGCTCGAGCAGGGCGTCCACCCGAGGGCTCTTGATGCTGACAGCCATTGCGGAAAATTTTTCTAGATTTTAATTCTAGAATCAAAATCAGCCCTCGTGCACCAGACAACAAAGCACCTCTCAAGGGCCTGACGCGGGGCACAGGAGAGAATGTCCCCATCCGTCCCAACGCCCTGCGCCGATGTCCGCCGCTCCCACCAACCCGACCTACGGCGAAGTCACCACCCAGGGAGCCTCCACCAACATCGCCTGGCACCACACCTCGGTGGATCGCTCTGGCCGGGCCCTGCAGCGCGGCCACCGCAGCGCCATCCTTTGGTTCACCGGCCTCAGCGGCTCGGGCAAAAGCACCCTGGCAAACGCCGTGAACTCCGCCCTGTTTGAACAGCGACTCAGCTGCTACGTGCTGGATGGAGACAACATCCGCCACGGCCTCTGCAAGGACCTGGGCTTCTCCGATGCTGCCCGCGAGGAAAACATCCGCCGCATTGGCGAGGTGAGCAAGCTTTTTCTGGATGCGGGGGTGGTGGTGCTTACCGCCTTCGTGTCGCCCTTCAAGGCCGACCGCGACAAGGCCCGCGCCCTGGTGGACCCCGGCGACTTCATCGAAATCCACTGCGCCGCCGATCTGGAGGTGTGCGAGGGGCGCGACACCAAGGGCCTTTATGCCAAGGCGCGGGCCGGCGAAATCAAGGAGTTCACGGGCATCTCCAGCCCCTATGAGGCCCCCGAGCAGCCCGAGCTGCGGGTGCCCACCGGCAGCCAAAACCTGGAGGAGTCGGTGGCCGTGGTGCTCAGCTATCTGGCAGCTCAGGGCGTGATCCCGCAGGGGAGCTGAACACCGGCACCTCACCGGAGCGCAGCTGCTCTCCCCAGGCATCAAGAAAGGTTTTGGCGCAGCTGGCCACCGGCACCGCCAGCACCAGGCCGAGCAGATCCCCCAGGCCCAGCAGGCTGCCCAGGCGCGCACCCAACGGCAGGCTGATCAGCAGCCAGGCCGGCTGCAGGCCCACAATCCGGCCCATCAGCCGGGGCTGGATCACCTGGTCCACCACCTGACCAACGCTGATGGCTGCGGCCAGCACTTCTAGGCCCGTGCGGGGATCATCCAGGGCAAGCAGCACGCTCACCGCCACGATCGTGAGGGCACTGGCATAGGGCACCAGGGTGGTGAAGCCAATCGCCACCGCAAACAGCACTCCATAGGGAATGCCCAGCAGGGTGAACACCACGATCTGGGCAACGCTGAGAATCAGGGCCAGCAACACCTGGCCGGCGAAGTAGCCGCGGAAGGTGCGGTTCAAGGTCGTGACCACCAGGCTGCGCGCCCGTAGGGGAAGCCACTGGGCCAGGCCGGAACTGATGCCCTCCCCTCCCAGCAGTAGAAACACCGCCAGCACCAGCACGATCACGGTGTTGACCGTGAGGCCCACGGTGGTGCCCAACAGACTGAGCAGCTGCTGGCTGAATTGGCGGGCCAGCTGGCTGGTGCGGGTGAGCAGCTCGCTGCTGAGGTCGCCAAAATCGGTGGGCAGACCCCGCGCCACCGCCCAGGCCTGCAGCTGCTGCAACAGGGTTTCCCCCTGGGCCAACCAGCCCGGCAGGGCCGTGATCAGCTCGCCCAACTGCTCGACCAGCCGCGGCACCAGCCAGACGGCGGCCAGGCCGATCAGGCCCACACTCACCCCCACCACCAGGGCGTAGGCAAGCCAGCGCGGCAGACCGCGGCCCATCAGCCAGCGGCTGGGCAAATCCAGCAGGAAGGCGATCAGGGCGGCCGCCACAAACAGGGCCGGGAAGGGCGCCAGGGGCAACAGCAGCTGGCGCAGCACCCAGAGGTTGAGCACCAGCAAGGGCAGGGCCAGGCCGGCCTTGAGCCAGGGGGGCAGAACGAGCCGTTCCAGCATCAGCCCATCTGCTCCAGATAAGCCCGGCTGCCCAGCTGCTGCAGGCGGGAGTCCTTGGCCGTTACCTGGCCGTGCAACCCATCGCGGTAGTCCGAGATCTCCTGGGCGAGGCGGGGATCAGCGGTGGCAAGGATCTGCGCCGCCAGCAGGCCAGCGTTGAGGCCATTACCGATCGCCACCGTGGCCACCGGAATACCAGCGGGCATCTGGACGATCGAATGGAGCGAATCCACACCCGATAGGGCCCGGCTTTGCACCGGCACGCCGATCACCGGCAGGGTGGTGAGGGCGGCCACCATGCCGGGCAGGTGGGCGGCGCCGCCGGCGCCGGCCACGATCACCTTGAAGCCGCGCCCGCGGGCCATCTGGGCAAATTCCACCATCTCCAGGGGAGTGCGATGGGCAGAGAGCACCCGCACCTCTACCGCCACTCCAAACTGCTCCAACACCTGCACCGCCGGCTGCATCGTGGGCAGGTCTGAGTCGCTGCCCATCACCACCGCGACCCTGGGAACACCGGGGCCCGCGGGCGAATCGGAAGGGGGGATGGCAACCACGCAGGCGCAGGCGGAGAATGGCATTGTCCCGTCTGGCGGCCCTTCTGCCCATGCGCTGGCTCAGCAATGTGCGACTGCCCCAGGCCAAGCGCTGCAGCCATGGCGCCAACCAGCGCTGGCGCATCGGCCTTGACGACGACGATCTGATCAGCCTGGTGGAGCCTTTGCCCGCCGGCAGCCGGGCCGCCGGTGACGACTGGCACGGCGACTGGCTCAGCCCGGCCGGGGTGGATCTGCAGATCAACGGCGGACTGGGCCTGGCTTTTCCGGAGCTCACGCCGGCCGATCTTCCCCAGCTGGAAGCGCTGCTGGAGCTGCTCTGGCGCGATGGTGTCGAAGCGATCTGCCCCACCCTGGTGACCTGCGGCGTTCCACCCCTGCGCCAAGCCCTGGCCGTGCTGGCCGAGGCGCGGGCAGCCCACCGACCAGGCCGCTGCCAGCTACTGGGCGCCCACCTGGAGGGTCCCTTCCTTGAGCCCAGTCGCCGGGGCGCCCATCCCGCCCAGCACCTGGCCGCCCCCAGCCTGGCCGCCCTGATGGAACGCATTGACGGCTTTGAAAGCGACATCGATCTGGTGACCCTGGCCCCGGAACTGGAGGGCGCTGGCGCCGTGATCACCGCCCTGGCCGAGCGGGGCATCGTGGTGAGCCTGGGCCACAGCGCCGCCAGCGAGACCCAGGCCCAGGCAGCCTTCGCTGCCGGGGTGACGATGCTGACCCACGCCTTCAACGCCATGCCTGACATGCACCGGCGCGCGCCAGGGCCGGTGGCGGCGGCCGCCCTGCGGGGGGATGTGGCAATCGGCCTGATCGCCGATGGGGTGCACGTGGCCCCCACCATGGCGGTGCTGCTGCAGCGGCTGGCACCTGAGCAAGTGGTGCTGGTGAGCGATGCCCTGGCCCCCTACGGCCTCGGCGAAGGCCAGCACCGTTGGGATGAGCGCTTGCTGATCGTGGCCGACGGCAGCTGCCGGCTGGAAGACGGCACCCTGGCCGGCGTCACCCTGCCCCTGCTGGAGGGGGTGCGGCGCCTGGCCCAGTGGACCGGTGAGCCGGCCCGGGCCATCGCCGCGGCCACCGTGCTGCCCCGGCGGGTGCTGGGCGATGACCGCAGCCTCGACCAAATGCTGCTGGGCATGCCCCTAGCGGAAACCCTGCGCTGGCAGGAGGGGCCCGCCGGACTCAGCTGGCAGCGGGGTTCCAGGCCGACTGAAGATCGGTATCACTGAAATCGTTGCCCTTAAACAGCAAGGGAACTCCAGCTCCCTTCGCTAGGGCGTATGAGAAGCAATCGCCGAAATTCAAGCCAGCACGATGCCGGCCTTTGCCGTAGCGGCTGAAGGCACTGCGGGCAAGCTCGGCCTGATCGCGATCAACAGCCACGATGTTGATCTGAGCCGTGCTGAGGAACAGATCCAGATCGCGCTGGCCGTCACGGCCTAAGCGCGCTTCGAGCACGATGGAGAGCTCCACAAGGGACGCCGCCGAGAGCATGCAACTCTTGGCGGCGGCAATCACGGTGTTGAAAGCACTGCGCTCGGGCTCGTCCTGGAGGATTGCCAGCACGGCAGAGGTGTCAATCACCATCAGGAGGGCAGGCCACGGGCGTCGTAGCCGAGGATCTGCTCTGCCGTGCGCTGGTCGCGCATCGGCCTGGCAGCACAGCTCAGGGCGATCTGATCAAGACGACTGACGAGTAGCTCCTGGGCGTCAGGACGGAACGTCTGCTGGCGGCGTAACCGCTGCAGACGTTCCTCGAGGGCCAGGATCACGGCGACGGTTTTGCTTTCTCCAGCGAGAGCAGCGACCTCAGAGGCAAGCCTGCTTGCCTCTGGATTGCGAATGTTCAGCGCCATGGCCAAGCCGTGTAGACAGCACAATTTCAGTGTATACACGACGCGGGATCATGGGCTCTAGCAGGAGCCGCTCCCTAAGATCCAATCCACTTCTAGGCCCTGTGCCGCGCTCGATGCCCACCGCAGCCAAAACAGCCGCCGAAAAACTCGAGGTGAAGGGCTACTTCGAAACCACCGGCTTCGAGCGCTGGAATCGCATCTACAGCGACAGCGACGACGTCAACCGGGTGCAGCGCAACATCCGCATCGGCCACCAGAAGACGGTGGACAACGTGCTGGCCTGGCTGCAGGAGCAGGGCAACCTTGAGCAGCGCAGCTTCTGTGATGCCGGCTGCGGCGTAGGCAGCCTGACCCTGCCTTTAGCCCAGCTGGGTGCGGGCTCAATCGCCGCCTCCGACCTCTCCGCCGCGATGGTGCAAGAAGCGGAGCGCCGCGCTGGTGAGCTGGGCGTCAAGCCCGGCCAGATCAGCTTCCTGGCCTCCGATCTCGAGAGCCTGGAGGGCCGCTACGACACGGTGATCTGCCTGGATGTGTTCATCCACTACCCCCAAGCCCCGGCCGAGGAGATGGTGCGCCACCTGGCCTCGATGGCGGAGCGGCACCTGATCGTGAGCTTCGCCCCCTACACGCCGCTGCTAGCCCTGCTCAAGGGCATCGGCCAGCTGTTCCCCGGCCCCAGCAAGACCACCCGGGCCTACACCCTGCGCGAGGCGGGCATCGTGGCCGCCGCGGCCAAAGCCGGCTTCAAGCCCATGCGCCGCAGCCTCAACAAGGCGCCCTTTTACTTCTCCCGCCTGATCGCCTTCGAGCGGGGCTGATTAGCGGCTGGCCCGCACCACCCGAAACGTCAGGTTGAGGCGCTGCTGCTGCAGCCGCAGCCGGCGCGGCAGGGCGTGCTGCCACCACAGCTGGGTGGGGGGCTCCATCAACAGCAAATCGCCGTTTTGCAATGGAATGTTGAACGGAGTGCAATCGCCAAAACCAGCAGGCAACTGGCAGGCACCGGAGGTGACAGCGGCGCGATTGCGCGGGCTGGGCTGGGGCCGCAGGCGGAAGTCGCGGGGGGCCCCAAGGCTGAGGGAGGCGATTGGGGCGGTGGGCTCGAGCTCGGGTTCATCGTCCGCATGCCAGCCCATGGCGTCGCGGCCGTCGCGGTAGCGATTGAGCAACAGGGAGTTGAAGCGCCAGCCCGTGAGCACCTGCAGGGCCTCGCGCAGCTCGGCGGCAGCCGGCGACCAGGGCTCAATCGCGTTGGCCAGGCCGCTGTAGCTGTAGCCGCAGCCGGGATCGGCCATCCAGCAGGTGAGCCGCGGCAGCAGGTGGCGGCGGCCGTAAATCGTGATCGCCTCCTGCTTCCAGGGCACCTCGAGCTGCAGGCGCTCCAGCAGCTCAGCCGCGGCGCTGGGCGCCAGCCAGGCCGGCCAGTGGCGCAGGTGCAGGCCCGGAGCTTGAACTTCAGCCATCAGCAGCTCCGCGCAGGGCCTCGGGCAACGGCGCCTCCAGCGCAAGCAGGTCGCCATCGGGGCAGACCAACCGCAGCCGGTGGGCGTGCAGGTGGTAACCACCATCCCCCGGCAGGGCCTGCTCGGCGGCCAACCCGCCCGGGACGTAGAGCGGATCGCCCAGCAGGGGCGCCCCGGCGGCGGCGGTGTGGATGCGGATCTGGTGGGGCCGCCCCGTAGCGATCGTGACCTCCACCAACCAGGCCCGCTCGCCTCGCTCCAGCAGACGCAATTCGCTTCGGGCCGGCAGGGCAACCGGATCCGCCGGAGCCGCGGCCCATATGGTGCCCAGCCGGGTATGGGGACAGCGACCAATCGGCGTGGTGAGGCTGAGCTGTTGGTCGGGCTCCAGCGCCAGCAAAGGGGACTCGGGGACCGGGGGCTGGAGCAGGGCCCGGTAGGTCTTGGTGCAGCGGCATTGCGCCGTGCTCTCCCGCAGCAGGGCGCTTAGCCAGGCTCGGCTGGTGGAGCTGCGAGCACATACCAGCAGGCCCGAGGTGAAGCGTCCCAGGCGGTGCACGGGCCGGGCCTCGGGCCAGCGGTCCTGGAGCTGGGCCAGCAAGGTGTGCTCCAGGAAGCCACCGGCCGGCAGCACCGGCAGGCCGCTGGGCTTGTTGAACACCAGCAGGTCGCCGTTGTCGAACAGGGGGCTGGGCAACACCGGCACGGCCGCCTCCTGCCAGGGGGGCCGATGCCAGATCAGCCGATCTCCGGCTGCGAGGGCCCCATCGGCCTGGAGCTGCTGGCCGTTCCTGGAGATCTCCCCGGCGGCGAGGCGCTGCAGCCAATCGGTAGGCGTTGAATGGCTATAGCAACCGGCATAAAAAGCGCTGACGCTCCGGCCGGCGGACCTGGGGGCGATGCGATCCCTATAGGCGAAGCCGCCATTGAGGGCAGGCGCCAGCCAGCCTGTTTCAGTCAACAAGACTGTTTCAGTCAACAAGCCCGTGCTCGAGCGCATAGCGCACCAGTTCGGTACGGCTGGCGGTGCCGGTTTTGATGAACAGCCGACTGACGTACTTCTCGACGTTGCGGATCGAGGTTTCCAGCCGCCGGGCGATTTCCTTATTCATCATCCCCTCGGCCACCAGCTGCAACACGCTGGCCTCCCGAGGCGTGAACACATGCTCGGGCGCGCTGGCTGGCTTCTTGGCACTGCCCGTGGCGAGCAGGGAGCGAATCTCGGTGATCTGCTTGGACAGCTGGCCAATGTCGGCATCGGCGAAGCGGGCCGCCTCCGCCAGCAGCCGCTGCTGGCGCTTGACGACGTTGTGGACCCGGGCCACCAGCTCGTCAGGATCAAAAGGTTTGGGGATGTAGTCGTCGCAGCCGGCCTGGAAGCCGGTGACGCGATCAGCAGTCATGCCCTTGGCGGTGAGAAAGATCACCGGCGTGCCTCCCAGCCGCTCGTCGGCCCGCAACTTCTGGAGCAGGCCGTAGCCATCGAGGCGCGGCATCATCACGTCGCTGAGGATGACGTCGGGCAGCATCTCCTGGGCCACGGCCCAGCCCTCCTCACCGTCGTTGGCGGTGGTCACCGCAAAGCCCTCATCTTCCAGATAGGCCTTTACCGCCGTGCGCAGGCCGGGTTCATCGTCGACCAGCAGCAAGCGCACGGGCGTCGCTTCAGGTTCCTGGGCCGGAGTCATATCTGGGTTCATGGCGGCCACTCTGCAGGTATCCAGTCGGCATGAATCAGTCTGCAGGCGCTCAGCGGGAGCGTCCAGGCACGATCTGCTCGGATTCCCGCAGGCTGCCGCTGTAGCCGAGCTGGCGGGCCAGGGGGCCCAGGCCAGCTGGATCCTTGCCGGCTTGCTCGGGGAAGCAGGTGGCCCACCACACCAGGTGGTCGATGCGATTGGCGGTCGTTATCGCTCCGCCCGGGTTCAGCTCGCGGATGTAGAGGTTGGGGCCATCGCTAGTAACCCGCATCGGCGCCGAAGGGGTGCAGCGGATGGTTTCGCTGCGCACCTTGACGTCGTTGGGCTGCTCATCCCAAAGCTTGATGCGCCACAGGCCGGGGGTCTTGGCATCGGCTACAGCCCCGTAAATACCAATCGCCTGCTTGCCGCCCAGGCCGGGGCGCTCCTGCAGCAGCAGCAGTCCTGGCGGCCGGGCATCCTCTGGCCGCACCCCGCCGCCCTCCGCCCAGCTGGGTGGCGCCAGCGCTGCTGCAAGGGCCACCAGCAATAGGGTTCTGGTTGGCAACATGGAAGCCTGCAAGCACCCCATGCTCGCCTACCTCGACCACCACGCCACCACTCCCTGCGATCCGGCGGTGGTGGCAGCGATGGCGCCCTGGTGGAGCGAGCACTGCGCCAATCCAGCCAACCGCCTTTATCGCCCGGCCCTGGAAGCTGCCGCCGCCGTGGAGCGGGCCCGGGGCCAGCTGGCCCGTGTGTTGGGCAGCAGCGCCGAAACCGTGATCTTCACCAGCGGCGCCACCGAAGCCAACAACCTGGCTCTCAAGGGGGTATGCGAAGCGGCCCTGGCAGCTGGCAACCCCCGGCGGCGACTGGTGAGCCTGGTGAGCGAACACCGGGCCGTGCTCGACCCTCTGGCCTATCTGGGCCGCCATGGGTTTCCGGTGAGCCTGGTGCCCATCCAGCCCGATGGCCTGGTGGATCTAGCCCAGCTTGAAGCCGCCCTCGGCGACGACGTCCTGCTGCTGAGCGTGATGGCCGCCAACAACGAAATCGGTGTGCTCCAACCCCTGGCCGCTATCGCGGCCCACTGCCGGCAGTGGGGAGTGCTGCTGCACGTGGACGCGGCCCAGGCAGCCGGCCACATCCCCCTTGCCATCAACAAGCTGGGCATCGACCTGCTCAGCCTCAGTGGCCACAAGTTTTATGGACCCAAGGGGGTAGGGGCCCTGCTGGTGCGCCCGGGGCTCAAGCTTGCTGCCCAGCTCCATGGTGGCGGCCAGCAGGACGGCCGCCGGGCCGGCACCCTGCCGGTGCCCCTAGTTGTGGGGCTAGGCGAGGCGCTGCTGCGAGCTGAGGCTGATCGGGAGGAGCGGGCCGGGCGGCTCGGAACCCTGCGAGACCAGCTCTGGGCAGGGCTGAAAGCCCTCGGCGGCGTCGAGCTCAACGGCGTAGAGCTCAACGGCTCCGGAGCGCCGCGGCTAGCCCACAACCTGAACGTGACGGTGCAAGGGGTGGATGGCACGCGCCTGCACCGGCTGCTACGCCAGCGGCTCGCCGTGAGCAGTGGCTCGGCCTGCAGCCAGGGATCCCCCTCCCACGTGCTGGCGGCCTTGGGCCGCAGCCGCGCAGAGGCCGCCGCTTCGATCCGCTTCGGGCTGGGGCGTGGCAGCAGCGATGCCGAGATCACGCTGGCCATCGAAACAGTTGCGGCCGCGGTGCGGGAGCTGCGCTGAGCTCGCAAACCGTCCAAGGGTGAGCCAGATGAAGCCCACCTCCCCCCAGAGGTGGCCCGCCCCTGAGCAGAAGTGATCTAAACGAGGCTGAAGTTGTTGGCCGTCAGCGCACCCACCGTGATCGGATTGCTGCTGTCGAGGATGCCGATTAGGGCGATCTCGCTGGCGATCACGGCATTATTTCCACCAGCATTGAAACTGTAGATGTAGGCATTGGCATTGTCATAAGCAACGATGTACCCGCTGCCACCGAGGCTGCTGGTGCTGAGGCTGGCGCTGCCGTTGGCGGCATTGAGCCCATCCAGCAGGGCGGAGCCGTTGGTGCTGTTGGCCAGATTGACATCGGCCTCGGTGTTGTTGAAGTTGAAGGAGAACACATCAGAGTTGGTGGTGTTCAGGGTCACTCGGACTCCCTGGTTGACCAAGGCCAGGAGTGGGGTCGTGCCGATGCGGCTGGTGAGGCTGTTGGAGAGTTGGATCGTCTCACCTCCCGATCCAGTGATGAAGTCGGTGATCGTGCTGCGGTTGGCTGAGTTACTGAGGCCACTCAGATCGAAGGTATCTCTGTCACCGAGGCCGGTGAGGGTGTCGATGCCGCCGCCGCCCTTCAGCACATTGGCGCCATTGTTCCCCGTGATCACGTTGGCGCCAGTGTTGCCCGTGCCGTTGATGGCCGCAGTGCCGTCGAGCCGCAGGTTCTCGATGCCCGTAGGCAAAACCGTCGAAGACGTCGCCACCAGGGTGTCGGTGAGTGTGGTGATAACGCTGCTGGGGCTGCCCAAGGTGGCATTGGTGGGCGCCGAGAGACTGAGGCTGAAGGTTTCGTCGGACTCGTTGAGGGAGTCGTTGAGCAGATTGATGGTGATGGTTTTGCTGGTTTCGCCGGCGGCGAAGCTGAGGCTGCCGCTGCTGGCTGTGTAGTCCGAGCCCGCAGTGGCAGTGCCATTGGCTGTGGCGTAGGCCACCGACGCGGCCAACGGGCTGGCCGCACTCATGCTCACCGTGTAGGTCACGCTGGTGGTCTGCCCCTCCACCACTGTCTGGGGTGCGCTGATGCTGAGTATTGGCAGGTCGTTGTCAAGGTTGGTGAGGCTGACGCTGCTGCTGAGCCCTTGGTAGGCGGAATCGCTGGAGGAGCTAGTAAGGCTCATCTCATAGGTCTGGGAGCCATCGATCACGACGTCATCGTCGACTCCCATCACCGTCACTATCTGGGCGATGTTCCAGTTGGCGTTGGTGAAGGTGAGAGTGGATGGATTGGGGGTGCCCTCGTTGCTGTTGCTGCTGGCGATGGCGATGCTGACATCGGCCGTGGGGGCGGTTGCGAGTACGACGCTGAAGCTCGCCGTGCCGGCCGACTCCGTGGTGGTGAGCCCGGTTGTGGGGGTGACGATCAGCCCCGGCGGCGGCTCGATCAACGTGCCGCTGATCAGGTATTGACCCAAACTGGCGTAGTCGGTGAAGCCACTGGGCGGATTGGCGAGAGGGTTAACGAAGCCCACCCCTTCGACGCTGAGGTAATAGTCGCCGGCGGCAAGGAACAGGCTGAAACTTGCATCGAGTCGGTCGAGGAGGTTGCTGCTGCCGATCTCAAAGCCAGTGGCGTCAAACAGTTTGGCGGAGATGTCGAGGTTGGGCCCCAGGCCATCGAGGTACTGGGTGCTGAAGGTCCCATCGCCATTGGCGCTGAACACCTGGCAGGCATTGCGGATGCTCAGGGAGATATCGCCGCTGCCGGTGCTGAAGCGAAACCAGTCGATATCCGTGCTGCGCTCGATGATTCCGAAGCTGCTGGGGGCTATGCCACTAAGGATGTACGCGGTACTGGCGCTGTTGCCGTAGTCATCGACCCGGTAGGTGAAACCGTTGCCATTGACATAGAGGTTGCTGACGCTGCCGGTGATGATGCCGAGATCGTCCTCCTTATTGTTGGCACCTATGTAGTCACCCTTACTCCAGGTGGTGACGTTCTCGTCGTTATTGATGAAGGGGGCTCCCATGATCGAGCCCCAACTAGTAGCGCCGGTGAGGTTGTCACCTTCGTAATAACTGGAATTGCTGCCGTAGCTGCCGCCGTCATGGTTGAGGCCAAGGCTGTGGCCCACCTCATGGCTCACGGTTTCCGCCGCCGCGTAGATCGAGGCGGCATCGGTACCGTTGTAACCGTTGAACACGAAACAGACTTCATCGGTGGCCCAGTTGAAGCTGCCCAGGTAGGCGGTACCACCATCGCCGGCATTGAAGATCGTTGCTTGGGTGACGAGGTTTGTGTTTGTGGTCATGGCCACCCGGATTCCCCAGCGGGTGTCACCGGTGCCGGATTTCTTCAGGTCTTCGCTGTTTGGTTCCTCAGTGGTGACGTCGATATTGAAGGGCGAGAAGTCTTCGGCAACCCGGCGCCAGATGTCCTGAATCGCCTGCTGGGTTACATCGGTGAAGCCTCCCTGGTAGAAGCCCCCTACCTGCAGTGCCCGGCCGTTCTCCCATTGGGAACTGGCTAGCGAGTAGCCATCGAAATCGAGGTAGATCCGGTGGTTGGCCGAGGGGTTGCTGTGCAGCTTAAAAGTGAGATCAAGGCCCAAAGCCGCCGCGGCCACGCCTACACCGGAGGCAACGTTGGTGCTGGTGACGAACAGCTGGGAGCAAGCCGGGCAGCGGCAAACGGTCGGCTCCGCTGCCGCGAGGCCAGCGCCGAGAAGCTCATGCACCAGGCTGGAGGCTCCATCAAAACGACGTAGCTCACTGCGAAGCTCCAGAGAGGACTCCGCTGCTGGGGAAAGGGTAAGCGGTGCAGAGGCCAAGGAGGATTGCCGATCTATCGCAGCCAGCTGCAGGCCGGTGAAAGCCCCGTTGGGGGCACTGGACGCCGCGGTCGTGCCGCGTCTGGCGCTTAGCTCGAGGGTCGATCCCGGTCGACGTTGGCGGCCCGATAGTTGCCCTAGTAGCTCTTCAAGGAAAGAAAGATGTGCCGATTGGGCCCTATCCATCGAGATCCTGAGAAGAATTTGAATTGCTTATCAGCTTATTGATTACCCAGCGCAGCAGAACCAGTTCCATCAAATCCCCACAACTGGGATGCGCCCTGCTGTCTTCATAGCTACCGTCCGGCCCATATGCCCTTGATCATGGCCCTCACCCCTTCCAGCGACAGCCAACTGCACGTGCTCCAGGCCGTAGAAGACGGCTGGGCTGCTTTTTGCCGCGCCCCCTGGGCTTTTTTGCTGTTTGAGGCCCTCTCCGCCCTGATCCTGCTGCCCTTCGCCGCCCTGGCCGCCGTAGGCGGGGCTCGCCTAGCCAGCGTGAATGAAGTGATGGCTGTGCACCCCACCGGAGCCTGGGCCGCCCTGATCGTAGGAATCATCGGCTACGTGATCGTGGCGCTATGGACCGTGGTCGGCCTGACCCGCGGCGCCTGGCTGAGCCTGGAGGGCCGCAAGCCCTGCTTCGCCGACTTCACCCGTTGGGACCGTCCCGCCAGCGCCCGCCTGCTTGGTTCCGGCATCCTGCTGGCAATCCTCATAGCCGTGGCCGGTGCCATCGCCACCCTGATCGGGGCAGGCCTGGGCAAGCTCAACGAGGCCCTCAGCGTGATCCCCATGATCGTGGTGGCAATCTTCTACATCTGGCTGCTGGTCACCCAGAAGTTCCTGATTCAGGTGTCGCTACTGGGCACCGCAAATCCCACCAAAACCATTGGTTCTGGCATGAATGTGGTGAATCCCAGCTGGTGGATGGTGCTGTGGCTCGGAATCATCGAGGGCGTGGTCCACACCATCGGCGGCCTGTTCAGCTACGGCGGCCTGCTGGTGGTGGTGCCCCTGGTGCTGTGCATCTCCACCGCCGCCTTCCGCCAGCTGTTTGGCGCCGAAGACCGCACCGGCCTGATCGGGTGATACAGCCTTAGCTGCGCCTACGCCCCCTCCCCGAGACGGCGGGCGATGCGCAGCCGGGCGCTACGGCTGCGCGGATTGGCTTCGGCCTCCTCGGGGCTGGCCTTAATCGCCTTGCGCGTTACCCGCTCCAGCCGATCGTCGGCCAAAAAGGCCGTTTTCACTCGCCGATCTTCAAGGGAGTGGAAGCTGATCACAGCCAGCAGCCCGCCTGGCTCCAGCCAGTTGGGGGCGTTGTGCAACAGCTTGTCCAACACCCCCAACTCATCGTTTACGGCAATGCGCAGGGCCTGAAAGGTGCGTGTGGCTGGATGGATGCGGCCGCGGCGCGCCGCGGGTGGGTAGCACCCGGCCACCAGGTAGGCCAGCTCGGCGGTATGGCGCTGGGCCCAGGGCCCCTGCTCCTTGAGCTTGCGGGCGATACGGCGCGACAGCCGCTCCTCGCCGTAGGCGTAGATCAGGTCTGCCAGCTCACTCTCGCCGGCACTATCAAGCAGCTCCCCAGCCGTTTGGCCGCGCTCCGGGTTCATGCGCATGTCGAGCGGCCCCTCGAGCCGGAAGCTGAAGCCCCGGGCCGCCACATCCAGCTGGGGACTGCTCACCCCCAGATCGGCCAGCACCGCTACGGCCGGCTCAGCAGGCACGAAATCGGCGAAGTTGGCGGCCACGATTGTGACCCGATCGCCAAATGGGGCGAGGCGCTCGGCGGCGGCGGCACGGGCGCTTGGGTCCTGGTCCAGCCCCACAAGTCGCAAGCCGGGATTGGCCTGCAGCAGCAGCGCGCTATGGCCGCCGCCGCCGAGGGTGCAGTCGATCAGCAGGCCTGCTGGCAGGCAAGCAAAGCCCGCCAGCACCGCCTCGGCCAGCACGGGCACATGTTCAAACAAGCCGCTGCCGGCGGGATCTGCCATGGCCACTCAGCGGCGGCGGCGGTGGGGAGAAGCCCAGCGGGCTAGCCGCTGGCCCAAGCCATGGCGAAAGCGACCCCACCAGCTGGGCGCTGGGCGAAAGCGGCGGCAGAGATCGGGCAGCTCCCGCTCCAGTTCCGGGTGACCAAGCACCTGGAGCAGGGTCTGCAACAGACCGAGTTCCGCCGCCTTTCCCTGGCCATCCGCCGCCGCAAACAGGCAGTAGCAGCGGGCAATGGCTAGCCGCTGGAGGGGATCTGCGATGGCGGCAAGGCTGGCGCTGATCCGCTTGGGATCGGGTGGGCCATGCAAATCCGCGCTCTGGCGCTGGACATCGCTGAGGCGCAGGCTCTTCATGCAGAAGTAAAAAAGCTCCCATTCCTCCTGGTCAAAATCGCCATCAGCCAGGCTGAGGGCCCGGGCGCCCTGCAGGATCGCCAACCCCACCTGACTGCTCTCCACCGCGGTGGGAAGCACTGCCGTGAGGCTGTCGATAAGCAGCTGGCGCTGGCGGGCCGCCCGGAGCTGGTGTGGAGCCAGCAGCCAGCGCGAGAGGGTTGCGGCTGCCGGTGCCGTGATCCTTCGCAAAGGCGCTGGCTGGTGCTGACCCATGGTTTGCGCGGATTCAACACGGCCCCAGCAAGCTTAGGAGCCCTATCCGGGGGCGCTGGTGCGATCTTCTTCGTCAGAGATCGTTTAGCGGGCGCTTCCTTCCTAAGATCACCGCAAAGCGCTTAACCCCTCGGCCCCATGACGCAGCTGGAGACGCGCACGGAACCGATGGTGGTCAACTTCGGCCCCCACCACCCCTCGATGCACGGGGTGTTGCGGCTGGTGGTGACCCTCGATGGCGAGGACGTGGTGGATTGCGAGCCGGTGATCGGCTACCTCCACCGCGGCATGGAGAAAATTGCCGAGAACCGCACGAACGTGATGTTCGTGCCCTACGTGAGCCGCATGGACTATGCGGCTGGCATGTTTTATGAGGCGATTGTGGTGAACGCGCCGGAGCGGCTGGCCAATGTGCCCGTGCCCAAGCGCGCCAGCTACATCCGGGTGCTGATGCTGGAGCTAAACCGCATCGCTAACCACCTGCTGTGGCTTGGCCCGTTCCTGGCTGACGTGGGCGCCCAGACCCCGTTCTTCTACATCTTCCGCGAGCGGGAGATGATCTACGACCTGTGGGAAGCGGCCACCGGCCAGCGGCTGATCAACAACAACTATTTCCGCATTGGCGGGGTGGCGGCTGATCTGCCCTACGGCTGGCTGGAAAAGTGCCTCGACTTCTGCGACTGGTTTGGTCCCAAGATCGATGAATACGAAAAGCTAATTACCAACAACCCGATCTTCCGTAAGCGAATTGAGGGTCTAGGTGTGATCAGCCGCGAGATGGCGATCAATTGGAGCCTGTCGGGCCCGATGCTGCGCGCCTCAGGGGTGCCCTGGGACCTGCGCAAGGTCGACCACTACGAGTGCTACGACGACTTCGACTGGGACGTGGTCTGCGAACAGGAGGGTGACTGCTATGCCCGCTATCGGGTGCGCGTCAAGGAAATGCGCGAATCCCTCAAGATCCTGCGCCAGGCCTGCGCCATGATTCCCGGTGGAGCCACCGAGCACCTGGAAGCCCGCCGCATGGCGGAGGGCAAGGGCAGCGAATATTCCGGCTTTGATTATCAATATGTGGCCAAGAAAGTGGCCCCAACCTTCAAGATTCCCGAAGGTGAGCTCTACACCCGCCTGGAATCGGGCAAGGGCGAAATCGGGGTGTATCTGCAGGGCAACAACGACGTCACCCCCTGGCGCTTCAAGATCCGCGCCGCCGACTTCAACAACCTGCAAATCCTGCCCCACATCCTCAAAGGGGCCAAGGTGGCCGACATCATGGCCATCCTCGGCTCGATCGACGTGATCATGGGATCGGTTGATCGCTGATTCCAGCAGCTGGCTGCTGCTATGCCGCACCGTGCGCTTCGGGGACACCGATGCCGCCGGGGTGATGCATTTCCACCAGCTACTGCGCTGGTGCCACGAGGCTTACGAAGAAAGCCTGGAGCTCTATGGCCTGCCTGCAGCTGAAATCTTTCCCACCCCGGGGCACATACCCGCCATTGCCCTGCCGCTAGTGCATTGCAGCGCAGACTTCCTTTCTCCCCTTGTCTGCGGCGACCCCCTAGCAATCCAGCTGGAACCCCGGCGCCTGGATTCCGGCAGCTTTGAGGTGCACTACAACTTCCGCAGCGGCGAGAGGGCCGCAGCCAGGGGGCTCACCAGGCACCTGGCGATCGAGACGGCCAGCCGCCGGCGCTGCCCCTTGCCAGCTGGGCTGCAGCGCTGGCTGGAAGCATCGAGCCTGGGCCAAGGCATCCAGCCCCTTTAGTGCCGGCTGAAGACATAAAGCAGCGCCGCCAACTGCAGGGGCAGCAGGGCCGCCATCAGCGCCAGCGGATGCAAGCCGTCGTGGGGAATAGCTGCAGCCAGGCCAAAACTGAGGGCACCAGCTCCAGACAAAAGCAACAAAACCGGTGCCCGGGCTAAGAGCTCAGAACCAATCTTTTTGGCCATCTAGGTATTCGGTTTCAAATTCTGCATTGGATTTCGTCAAGTAAATGACGCCCTCAATAATGCCAATGACCTGAAAAACAAAATAGCCCACCCCGCAGGTCAGAAGCGATACCACCAACATGATTACCGCCGGCTTGGTGTAGCCAAGAATGAATTTGTGCACCCCAAAGGCGCCCAGAAAGATTCCGGTGAGACCCGCCGCCAGCTTCTTATTGCTGATTTCGGTCTCAGACAGGCTCGACATCGACTGACGCGGGAGAAACGACCTCAACAGCTTTTAGCTGATCAACCCAGGCCCGCCAATGATTTCGTTGCCATTTGCCCAGCTCCGCTGGCGCCAACTCGGGGCAGAGCAGCCACCGACCTGGCCGCTCTGCCGGTGGCCAGGAATCACAAAGCTGCTGCAACGCCAACTGCAGCTCCTCCCAGCCTTGCTGGGGCGAGTCGGGCCGCACCAGGGCCACCAGTCGCTGGCCCCAGTCGGGATCATCGGTTGGCAGCAGCAAAAGCGCCTGCAGTGGCAAGCCAGCGGCCTGGGCCAGCTGCGCCAGCCGCTGCTCCAGCACATCTGGAAACACGGTTTCACCGCCGCTGTGAATGGCTCCATCGAGGCGTCCCAGCAGCTCCAGCCCCGCTGGGCCCAGCCGGCCGGCATCGCCACTGCGCCACCAGCCATCGGCAGTGCGCGGCAGGGGCTGGAGCCGGCCAGCCTCCAGCCAGCCCGGACTGAGCCGCTCACAGCGCACCTCAACGGCCTGTTCCGCCCCTAGCCGCAGCTCCACGTCCCCCAAGGGGGCGCCGCAGCCCGAAGCGCCCGCCAGGAAAGCTTCGGGCGCCAGGGCACACACCATCGCGGCCGTTTCCGTGGCCCCGTAGCAAGGGGCCAGCCGCAACCCGGCCAGCCTGGCCCGCTCCGCCAGCGCCGGCGGCAACGGCGCCCCACCAACCCAGATCAGGGCCAAACGCTGCAACCAGGCCACGCCTTCGGCAGCAGCCAGCAGCCGCTGCAGCTGGGTGGGCACCAGGGAAAGCAAGGCCGGACGGCCTGGATCCAGCGGGGCAGCCGCAGCCAACAGGGCCGGATCGCGCATCCAGGCCGGATCAAGACTCTGGTGGCCGGCGCCCCAGTGCTGGGCGCGCACCCAGGGCAGCAGCCCACTGACGTGATGCAATGGCAGGGAGTTGAGGTGCAGGCAGCTCGCCGGATCCAGCCCCAACCCCTCCAGCCAGCGACCAGTAGCCGACGCTGAAGCCTGCAGGTGGGCCAGGGGCTGGAGGCACCAGCGGCGACCGCCCGTGCTGCCGCCGCTGCCTAGCACCACCCCCGGCCCCCAACGCTCTTCCAAAAGGCCAAGGCCATCGGGCCCGATCGCCGCCGCCAAAGCCTGCTGGTCGCTGGCAGCCGGGCCCGCCAAGGCCGCCAGGCGGCCGGCATCCCAGAGCTTTTGCAACTGCTCGGGCGTCATTGCTGCTGATCTCGGCTGATTTGGGCGGCGGCAGCCCACACCGCTGCCGGATCGGCGCTGGCCAGGGCTCCGGGGGCTTGCCAACCCGGCGCCAAGCCCGGCGCCGCCGGCGTGGGGCCCTCGGACTGCAGGGCTGCCAGATGCTCTAGCCAGCGGCGGCCGATGCCGGTTTCAAAGGCTGTGCTGAGCATCAGCCGCGGCCTGCCCCGCTCCAGGGCCGCCAGCAGCACTCGAGGGTCCCCCTCCTGGCTGGGGCGGCGCACCTGCCAGCCCGGCCAACTGCAGCGCAGTCCCGGGTCGCACTGCAACGATTCATCCAGAGCCACGGGAACCTGGGCCGCTAAGGCCTCCAGGCCCGCCTGGTCGGCCGGGGCTAGGGGCTGCTCCAGCCACTGCAGCCGCGGCTCGCCCGCCAAACGCCCGGCCCAGACCGCCGCCGTGGCCCGGCTCCAGCCGCCATTGGCATCAAGGCGCAAGCGGGCGGTTGCTGGCAGGCGCTGCAGCAGCTGCTCCAGCAGCTCGCGCTCCAAAGCATCGGCGCAAACGGCCAGTTTCCACTTGAACACCGGAGCCGGCCCCAGCTCGGGCTCAAGCTGCTCCAAAACATCGATGGCGGCTGGTCCTGCCGGCAGCAGCCGGGCCGCAGGCGGCGGCGGCAGCCAGCGGCGCTGCGGCAAGCCGGCCAGCTCTGCCAGGGCAGCCCCGAGGGCAAAGGCAAGGGTTGGGGGAAACTGGCCCGCCTGCAGCAACCTCTCGAGTTCGGCTGTCCCATAGCTGGCATCCAAAGCAGCGAGGGCCGCCGCCAGTGGCTCCAGCTGGCCATCGAGGGGGGCGGCCTCGCCCCAGCCCAGATCGCCCTGGGGGCTCCGCAAGCGCAGCAGCCAGCCGCGCCGCTGCTGCACGGAGCCTGCAGCCGTAACCAGGGGCTGGGGCAGGGCGAAGCCGAAGGGCCGCCACTGCAACTGCAGCAGGCCCCCCTGGCTCATCCTGTGAAGCGCCCCAGGGCCAGGCCCAGGGCCAAACCCAAACCATTGAGCGCCTGAAAGCGCAGGGCCAGAAATTTGCTGCCGCTAATCCGCCCAGGCTCGCCATGGTGGCGCTGCAACAGGGCGATCAGCTGACGGGCGGGCGGCAGGCCGATCACGCCGAGCAGGGCCGTGAGCGGCCACTGGCCCAGCAGCACCGGCGCCCACTGCAGGGCCAGGCAGCCGGCCACAAACCAGGGCACCAACCCCGAGGCAGCCGCCGTACCCAGATGCACCACCGGCGAACGCTTGCCATGGGCAGCGTCCTCATCAACCTGGTGGAAATGGGAGCAGAACAGCACCAGGGTGGTAGCGAGGGCTGGGCCACTGCCAAGGGCCAGGGCGATGCGCCAGGGCACCCCGCTGGCCCCCGCTGGCGCCAGGGCCAGCAGGCCGGCGGCGGTGGCCAAGGGGCCGAAAGCAAGCCAGCAGAGGGGCTCACCCAGGCCCCGATAGCCCAGCCGAAACGGCGGCCCCTGATACAGGTAGCCCAGGCCGCAGCAGGCCAGCACCAAAGCCAGTACCGCCGGGCTGCTGCGCCAGGCCACCAGCGCCATCAGAGCCAGGCCCAGCAGCAGGCAGCCATTGGCCAGCCCGGCCACCCGATCGCGGCGGCCCGTGAGATTCACCACGGAATGGGGCTTGCCGTCGGCATCCACGCCGGTGTCGGCATCAAAAACATCGTTGGCCAGGTTTTCCCAGGCCAGCAGCAGCACCGCCGCCAACAGAAACAGCAGCAGCTGGTCAAACCGCACCGGCAGGGCCTGGCCTAGACGCCAGCCGGCGGCCAGCAGCACCGGCATCACCGCCACGGCGTACATCGGCCACTTGATCGCCGCCTGCCAGAGGCGGCGGCGATCGACGGAATTGGCGTAACGGCTTGCGACGACCTTGGGCTCAGTCATGGGGGCCGCAGGCGGCAGCCACTGCAGGGCCCATACATTTGAGCAGCTCTTCGTCGCGGCCCCGGCCCTTCCTGGTGCAGGCCCCTTCTTCCTTCACCGATTCAACGGGTGATTCATTCACCAGTTTGCTGGTCGCCGCCAACGAGCAGGCGCGCCAGCTGGAGGAGGAGGGCGTCCTCAGCCTGGCCCTACCCCTGGCCGGCGGAGACCCGATGCTGCTGCTGCCCCATCTGGAGCCCGAGGATGAAGCCCTGGCTCCAGGCGGCGACAGCTTCCGCTTCCTGTGGGACGGGGCACCGGGGCTCTGCATCGCCGCCGCCGGCCGCACCAACAGCCTCGAGCTCAGTGGTCCGCGCCGCTTTGAGCTGGCCCAGCGTTTTGCCAGCGCCTGCCTCAGCCGGCTAGCCACCCCGGAGAGCGGCCCGCCCCTGGCCCGGCCGCGGGTGCTGCTGGCCTTCGGTTTCTTTGAAGCGCCCCTGCAGCCGGGGCCCACAGCAATCCCAGGCGTACAGGCCGTGCTGCCGCGTTGGCAGCTGAGCCGCCAGGGCCAGCACTGCTGGCTGCGGCTGCAGCGCAGCCTCGGCGGTGGCGTGACGCCGCGCCAGCTAGCCGAAGAGCTGTGGGAGCAGGCCCGCCGGCTGGAGCGCCTGGTGCAACAACAAGATGGGCTGGAGCCAAGGGCTGTCAGTCGAATCGCCATCCGCCGCAGTTCGCCATGGCAGGAGAGCTACCGCTCCGCGGTTGAGCGGGGCCTGGAGTTGGTGGAGAGGGACGAGCTGGAAAAAGTGGTGCTGGCCGTGCGCCAGGAGCTGCAGCTTGAGGCCGCGCCCCATCCCCTGGCCCTGCTGGCCCCCCTACGGCGCCACCAGAGCGGCAGCTGCCGCTTTCTGTGGCAGCAAGCCCGCGGGACTGCCCTGATCGGCGCCTCCCCCGAACGGTTGCTCACGGTGCGCCAGGGGCAACTGCGCAGTGATGCCCTAGCGGGCACCGCCCCAGCTGGAGAGCAGGCCGCAGGGCTGCTGCACTCCTGCAAAGATCGCCATGAGCATGAGCTGGTGGTGGACACGATCACCGCCGTACTCGCCAGAGCGGGCCTCAACCCGCGGCGACCGCGCCATCCACGCCTGGCCCGCCACGGCCAACTGGTGCATCTGCACACCCCGATTACGGCAGCCCTGGGCCAGCACCAGCCCCTGAGCATCGCCGCCGCCCTCCATCCCACCCCGGCTGTGGCGGGCCTGCCGCGGCGCGAGGCGATGGCCTGGCTGCGCAGCTTGGAGCCCTTCGAGCGCGGCCACTACGCCGCCCCAATCGGCTGGATCGACAGCGCCGGTGACGCCGACCTGCGGGTGGCGATCCGCAGCGGCACCCTGCGGGGCGACCGGCTTGAGCTCACAGCCGGTGCCGGCCTAGTGCGGGGTTCAACGGTGGAGCGGGAGCTGCAGGAGGTGGCCCTGAAACTGGGAGTACTGCAGCAGCAGCTCAGCTGCGCCACCGACCATCAAGCAGCCAGCAGCCGCGCCATCGTCTGATCCGCCAGGGGAATCCCGGCCAGCCGCTCCACCTCGCGCACGCCGGTGGGGCTGGTCACATTGATCTCGCTGAGGCGGCCATCGATCACATCGATGCCCACAAAAAACAAACCTTCAGCCCGCAACGCTGGCGCCAACTCAGCGCAGATAGCCCTCTCCGCCGCCGTGAGCTCCGTTACCTCCGGAGCACCGCCCACGGCCAGGTTGCTGCGGAACTCGCCACCGGCGGGGATGCGATTCACCGCCCCCAGGGGCTCGCCATCCACCAGCAGGATGCGCTTATCACCAGCGCTCACCCCGGGCAGGAAGGCCTGCACCATCACCGGCAGCTGCTCCTGGCCAGTCACCAGCTCCAGCAGGGCTCGCAAACCCGGCGTTGCTGCAGAAGCAAATACCACCCCCTGGCCAGCCCGCCCCCCCAGGGGCTTAAGCACCACCTCGCCATGCTCGGCGGTGAAAGCGGCCAGCGCTGTCACCCGACTAGCCACCAGGGTGGGGGCCATCAGCTGGCTCCAGCGCAGGGCACTGAGTTTTTCGTTCCAGGCTCGCAGCGAAGCGGGCCGGTTGAGCACCCGCACGCCCTGACGCTCCCCCAACTCCAGCAGATGGGTGGCATAGAGATAGGCCTCATCCACCGGGGGGTCCTTGCGCATCCACACCCGCGGAAAGGCGGTGAGGGGCAGCAGCTGGGGATCGCCAAGTTCAAACCAGGGCTCGCAATTCACGGGGGTGGCCACCACCCAGGCGCCATGGCCTTGCGGGGGAGGGCCTTGCAGGGGGTCTCCTGGCACCTCGGCGGCAGAAAGATCGGCGATGGTGCAAACCCACACCTGCTCGCCGGCTCGCTGGGCTGCCTGCATCAGGGCAACGCTGGAATCTTTGGCTGGATTGAGCCGGGCGATCGGATCGATCACAAACAGTTGGGATGCCACCGCTCAGCTCGCCAGCAGAACGTCGAGCTGGCCGGAGCGCTCGAGGGCATGCAGATCGTCGCAACCACCCACGTGCTGGCCATTGATAAAGGTCTGGGGCACGCTGCGGCTCCCGCCGCTCTTAGCCGCCATCGCCGAGCGGGCCGACTCGTCGCCATCGATTGCAAATTCGGCGTAAGCCACTCCCTTGCGGTCGAGTAGGGCCTTGGCGCGCACACAGAAGGGACAGGCCCGCCAGGTGTAGATCTCAACGGTGGCGGCCATTTAGACGGCTCCGGTCAGGTTTTGTTGATCGTAGAAGCGGGCCAGGGCGCGCGGGCCCGGGAGCCTCGCACCTATATCGATTAGCTAAGCCAAGACTTAGCCAATCAACAAAACCGCTCCCCCAGCCCCGACCCCTAGCGGCGGAGCTGGCCGGCGCTGATACCGTCAAGCAACTATCCAGCTGCACCGGTGCTCGATCTCACCGACCTCAAGCGCGACCTCTCCGAGCTCACTGACCGCCTGGGCAACGCCCAGGACTGTCTTTGACGTACCGGCCCTGAAAGCCCGCCAACAGGACCTTGAGCAGCTGGCCTCCCAGGGCGACTTCTGGGACGACCAGAAGCAGGCCCAGGTCAAGATGCGCCAGCTCGACGAGGTGAAGGCTCAGCTTGAGCAATTGGCGAAATGGCAGGCCAGCGTCTCCGACGGGGAGGCCACCGTGGAGCTCTACAACCTCGAGCCCGATGAGGAGTTGCTGGCCGAATCCAACCAAGCCCTGCAGTCCCTCAAAGCCGATTTGGATCGCTGGGAGCTCGAGCGCCTGCTGAGCGGCCCCTACGACAAGGAGGGCGCCGTGATCAGCATCAACGCCGGTGCCGGCGGCACCGACGCCCAGGACTGGGCCCTGATGCTGATGCGGATGTACACCCGCTGGGCCGAAGACCACGGCATGAAGGTGAGTGTGGACGAGCTCAGCGAGGGGGAAGAAGCCGGCATTAAGAGCTGCACGATCGAGATCGAGGGCCGCTATGCCTACGGCTACCTGCGCAACGAGAAGGGCACCCACCGGCTGGTGCGCATCTCCCCCTTCAATGCCAACGACAAACGCCAGACGAGCTTCGCCGGCGTGGAGGTGATGCCCCAGATCGATGAGGACGTGAAGCTCGACATCCCCGACAAGGACCTGGAGATCACCACCTCGCGCTCCGGCGGCGCTGGCGGCCAGAACGTCAACAAGGTGGAAACTGCCGTGCGCATCCTGCACATCCCCACCGGCCTGTTTGTGCGCTGCACCCAGGAGCGCTCCCAGCTGCAAAACAAAGAGAAGGCGATGGCCCTGCTGATGGCCAAGTTGCTGGTGATTGCCCAGGAGCAGCGGGCCTCCGAAATCGCCGACATCCGCGGCGACATTGTGGAAGCGGCCTGGGGCAACCAGATCCGCAACTACGTGTTTCACCCATATCAGATGGTGAAAGATCTGCGCACCCAGCAGGAAACCACCGACGTGCAGGGCGTCATGGACGGAGATCTCGATCCCTTTATCCAAAGCCTGCTGCATGCGGGCGTCGAGCTAGCTGGAGGCGCCAGCGATGACTGATCCCCAGCCCAGCGAAAACCCCAGCTTCATCAAGCTGGCGATGCGCAACATGGTGCGCAAGGGCCGCCAAAGCTTGTTTCACTTCGGCCTCACCGCCCTCGGGCTCACGGGCTTCCTGGTGCTGATCGCCTGGCTCGGCCGCCCCCAACTACCCGGAGGCTGAGATGGCCACCTCGACCGATCTCGACCTGGCCTTTAGCGCTGATCCCGATCTGGCTGATCCCGATCTGGAGGTGGCCCCGCTGCTGTTAGATGCCGATCAGTGGCAGACACGATTGAGCGCCTGGCTACACCAGCTGGCCCCGGAACTCCCCGCCGCCCTGCAAGCGCCCGCCTACAGCCTGGGGCTGAGCCTGGTGACTGACGCCGAAATCGCCGAGCTCAATGCCGACTGGCGCCAGAAGGAAGGCCCCACCGACGTGCTGGCCTTCGCCGCCCAGGACGAAGCAACCGATGGCGCCCCGCCAATGCCGGCATCCGGGGAGGCGGAGCCCCTGGAGCTGGGCGACATCGTCATCTCCATAGAAACGGCAGCCCGCCAGGCACCGGAGCATGGCCACGACCTGGAGCAGGAACTGCTGTTTCTGGCTAGCCATGGCCTGCTGCATCTGCTGGGCTGGGACCACCCTGACGAAACCAGTCTCGCCGCCATGCTGGCGCGCCAGGAAAGGCTGGTTAAGGTGCCGGCGGAGCCATGATCAACCTGCGCCCCTTACCGACCCCAGAAACTCGTGGGCGCCGCCTCAGGGCCCGGGCCTGGACTGTGGCCAGTGACCTGCCGGCAAGTTTTCGTTATGCCGCCCAGGGCCTGGCCTATGGCTTTGCCAGCCAGCGCAACTTCCGCATCCATGTGATCACCGGGGCGGTGGTCTTTGGCCTGGGGCTGTGGCTGCAACTACCCACGGCCCAACTGGCCGTGCTGGTGCTCACCGTGGCGGCCGTGCTGGTGCTGGAGTTGCTCAACACCGCCACCGAAGCGGTGGTGGATCTGGCCATCGGCCGCCAGTTCCACCCCCTGGCCAAGATTGCCAAGGACTGCGCCGCGGCGGCGGTGCTGGTGGCGGCTCTGTCGTCACTGATGATCGCCCTGCTGCTGCTTGTGCCACCGCTGCTGAGCCGGCTGGGCCTTTGAATGGGGGCAGGCCAGGCGCGGCGATGCTTCTCGTTCTCGACAACTACGACAGCTTCACCTTCAACCTGGTGCAGTATCTGGGCGAGCTGGCCGCTGAGCACCCGATCGCGGCCAAGGTGAGGGTCGAACGCAACGACGCCCTGACCCTGGAGCAGATCCGTGCGCTGGCCCCGAACGCCATCTTGATTTCACCGGGCCCCGGCGACCCCGACCAGTCGGGGGTCTGCCTGGAGGTGCTACAGCAGCTCAGCCCCACCATCCCCACCCTGGGGGTGTGCCTGGGCCACCAGTCGATCGCCCAGGTGTACGGCGGCAAGGTGGTGCGGGCCAAGGAGCTGATGCACGGCAAGACCTCACCGGTGCTCCACAGCGGCCAAGGTGTGTTTGAGGGTCTGCCCAACCCGCTCACCGCCACCCGCTACCACAGCCTGATCGCCGAGCGCGAGACGCTGCCCGACTGCCTCGAAATCACCGCCTGGCTCGACGACGGCACGATCATGGGCCTGCGCCACCGCGATTTCCCCCACATTCAGGGGGTGCAGTTCCACCCCGAAAGCGTGCTCACCCAAGAGGGTCACGCCCTGCTGGCCAACTTCCTGAGCCAGGCCAGCCAGCCAGCCACAGCAAGTCAGTTGGGTTAGCTTCACTGCGATTGCCGCTTCTCCATGCGCCCGCTGCCCACCTTCGCTGCTCTCACCTTGAGTTCGCTCGGCCTGGGCGCCGCATTGCTGGCAACTGGCCCAGCCCTCGCAGGCAGCGGCGTCACGATCACCAGCTACGGCCACAGCGCCCTTTTGATCAGTGGTGGCGGGGCCAGCGTGCTGGTTAACCCCTTTAAAGCAGTGGCCTGTGCCGCCGGACTGGCCGAACCCCGGGTGAGTGCCACGGTGATCCTGGCCAGCAGCCGACTACTGGATGAGGGTGCCCCGGTGGCCAAGGGCAAGATGCTGGTGGATCCAGGCTCCTTCAAGGTGAGTGGCCTTTCAATCGAAGGCATCGCCGGCCCCCACGACCGTGTTGGTGGGCGCCGCTTCGGCCAATCCACCCTGTGGCGCTGGAAGCAGGGCGGCCTCGACATCGCCCACCTAGGTGGCACCGCGGCCCGGCTCAGCCCCGCCGACAAGGTGATGTTGGGTCGTCCCGACGTACTTATCATCGGCGTGGGTGGCGGCGCCAAGGTGTACACCGGTGCCGAAGCCGCCGAAGTGGTGCGCGAGCTCCAGCCCCGCCGCGTGATCCCGGTGCAATTTGTGAGCGGCAAAACCCCCAAGGACTGCGACCAAACCACGGTGCAACCTTTCCTTGATGCCATGGCCGGCACCCCGGTGAAGCGACCTGGCCGCACCCTCAGCCTGCCGGGCAAGCTCGGCGATGGCATGGTGATCGAGGTAATGCGCTAAGCGGCCTGCAGATAGGCAGCCCAGAAACGCTGCATCTGCTCGGTGGTGCCGATGCTCACCCGCAAGGAGCCGTCGATCAGAGGTTTGGCCGCCATCGAGCGCACCAGGATGCCCGCCTGCCGCAGGCGCTGCTCCACCTCGGCAGCTGGGCTCTCGGGCCAGATCAGCAGGTAGTTGCCACCTGCGGCGTGATGCCGCACCCCAGCCGCTTGCAACTGCTGCACCAGCCAGTCGCGGGCCCGCAGCACTTCGGCCACATAGCTATCCACATAGGCCTGGTCCGCCAAGGCCGCATGGGCGGCAGTCACGGCGAAGCTGTTGATGTCGTAGGGCCCCGTGACGCGCCCGATGCGATCAATCACCGGCGCCGCCCCAATGGCAAAACCGATGCGTAGACCAGCCAGGCCGGAGGTCTTCGCCAGGGAGCGCAGCACCAGCAGATTCGGCGTGGCAGCGAAATCGACGGATGGCAGCACGCTGTCGCCAGTGAAGGCCTCATAGAGCTCATCCACCACCACAAGGGTGCCAGGCGCCGAGGCCGCCAGCTCCAGGATCAACTCCGGTGCTAGCCGGGTGCCGGTGGGGTTGTTTGGATTGCAGATCAGCAGGATGCGTGGGCAGCTCTGTAGTGCCGCCCGCAGCTCCTCTAGGGGGAAGCCAAAATCAGGCAGCAGGTAGGGGATGGCCTCAATCGCCATGCCCTGCATCTGGGCGCAGGGGGTGTAGTAGCCGAAGGTGGGCGATGTGGTCAGCAGCGTGTCGCCCCGGTCGCCATAGGCATGAAAAATGGCATGAAGTGCCGCGTCTACGCCGTTGAAGAGGCCGATCTGCCCTGGGGTGAGCGGCTGGCCGAGGCCAGTTGCAGCGAGATTGGCAACCACCGCCTCCCGCAGGCCGTCGTACTCGGGATAGACGGCGTACTGATCGGCGGGGATGGCACGGATTGCCTCCACCACCTGCAGACTCGGCCCCACGGTGTTCTCGTTGAAGTCGAGCCGAAGCAGGCCCCGGCGGCCCTCAAGCGGAGCGCTGTAGGCCTGGAGGCCTTCAACCTCGGGGCGCGCCTGGGGAAGGCCTGGAATCAACATAGGACTACCCGTAGAATTATCACCATAAGCAATGGACTTTTGTCTCGGCAATCGAAACGCGATGACTTCGCAGCCTTCCTTGCAGGTCGCGTTGTCAAACTCGCGGCAAATGCAATGCGCCCCATTTTTTATTTACATTACTGGCTATTACCAAAACAACGCTTCCAACTCGCAAATATCAGGGCCAAATCAGTCGATTCAGCACAGACAATCGATAGCGATAGCAGGCTAAATGCTGGCCTAGTCCCTAAGATAATCTGGCAAACTAACTACACCAATAAAGTTAGCCTGCCCATTAAGACTGCTTGGTACTGGAATCGACTTCTCTCTAGAAGCTACCAATACTGCTTCCACTCTACCGAAGATCGCCTTGCCTTTGTAGAGCAAAACTTTCCTGGCAAGCCCGCAGAGCTTTACAAGCGGCTAACTATTGGGGCCGCCCAAGCCGACCTATGGCGCCTAATGGTGCTCTACAAGCACGGTGGCGTTTATATGGATATTGACTCTCACTTCGTCTGGCCACTGGATCGATTTATCGAAGCTGGGACTTCGGAAATATTCTTACGCTACAAAAATAAAGCCGCTACCAATTATTTTATTGCAAGCGCTCCCGCCAATCCAAATATCAAGGCATTGCTAGATGAGGTGCTTTGTCGAATCGAAACCTCACAAAGAAACAATGTCTACGAGATAACAGGCCCATCCGTCTTTCAAGATGTTCTTGCAAACAAGAGTCACGCTTGGCGCCTAGCTCAACATACCTGCTTGCAAGGAAACTTCTCAAACAAGTTTTTCCAATATCTTGATAAGCCACAAGGATGCTGGACGCAAGAGCAAAAACTTCGCCGCGTTGTTCACCATTAAGCCAATGCTTAGCAAAACGCACAAAATTGATAAGAAAAGCGAGTCAACCAATCTAACCATTGCAGTTCTTGCTCTCAATGAGGCAAGCATGATTACAAGCTGTCTTGAAGCTGCCAGC
>NZ_JAGQCO010000011.1:0-55067 GCF_024346235.1 Cyanobium sp. BA5m-21 | reverse complement strand
GGTTTTTTTCTCCATTATCCCAGGTCTTCATACGAGAGGCAGGAACTAACCACAGGTTCCTTTCTGAATCAACCTCATCCCACCTCATTCCTGAAATCGCACCAACTCTCAACCCAGTCAAAAAAGTCAACAAGCATCCAGCACGAGTAGTGGATTCACCATTTGCTTTGTTTTGGGCAAATACCTCAAAAAACTCAGGCAGTTGGTCCCAGAAGGGATATGGGTGATGCTGAACCTTGTGAGATGACTTGTCCTTAGGACTGGTGACATTGAGAGCAGGGTTCTGGTCCCTGCCCATCCATCCCTTACGAATCGCATTCTCAAAAACCCCCTTGAGCACCATCTGTTGCTTGGTTGCTGAAGTAGGTGCTTTTCTTCTGATCCTGCCCAAGTAGTCAACCATCAACTCGCGACTGGTCTTTCCTCCTGGATGCTGGTAGTCCCAAGCAAGTTGTTCCACAGGTGTCTTTGCTCCGAACTCAGGCAGGACCTGATTCCAGAGGAGATTCCTGTATTCCTTTTTCCCCTGGTTGTTTGCCGAGGTCCATTCGGAGAGGTAGGACTCACACGCCTGCTCAAAGGTGGGTGAGGTTGTCCTCTGAACAAGTGCCTTTTTCTGATCCCTCTTCCTGTCCCTTGGGTCTCTGTTGTGAGTCTTGCTCCAGATCTTGATTGCTGACCACTCATCCTTTGCTTCCTTAAGGGACCATTTCCCTGGACCTTTCCCGTAGACCCCAATACGGACATCAACAACTGGGTTGTCTCGTCCAGGTGGGAACCTCATTCGTCCAACAAAGGACTTGCCACCTCCTTTGCTGATGGGTTCTACCAGCAAGCACAACGAGTCCCCACACGATGGTTTCTGTCTTTTGTCCGTTGCCTTGAGAGCACGAATCTGCGAGTCTGTGAGAGGCATTTCAGGATTCCACCCACACAGATTTTATCCACCCACACAACCCCTATTTCCACCCACGCTTCCACCCACACATTGTGCGGACATCACTGGTTCTAGGCGGATCCACCTGGACCGCCTACCCTCCATAAACCCAGATACAGCAAAGGGTCTGGACGAACCAGACCCTTTGAAAACTCTTGAGAAGCGGAGAGGGTGGGATTCGAACCCACGGAAGGTTTCCCTTCAAACGATTTCGAGTCGTTCGCTTTCGACCACTCAGCCACCTCTCCAAAGACCCGCTGGGTCTTGATCACTCTAAGGACCGGTCAGCCGAGGGTGGCCTGCAGGTATCCACTGGGACCGCTGGCCGCCCAGGCCGCTGGCAAGCCCGCCGGGACAGCGCCACTGAGCCACAGCCGCTTGGCGCCAAGCTCCTTGAGGTGGTGGCGCTCGCGGGCGGAGGGCGCAAAACCCAGCCAGACGCCATCAATTCGGCCGCGCAGCACGCTTGGCTCTGAGCCATCAGCGGCCAGCTGCCGCCAGGCCCAGAGCGCCTGGCGGTCGGGCAACAGCAGCCAGCGCCAACGGCCCAGCTGCAGCTGGATGGCCCGGCTCTCGATCGCCACCGGTGCGGCGCTCAGCCCAGGGCTAGCCAGCCTTTGACCAGGCTGAAACGGCAAACTGCCATCGGCACTGGCCATCACCAGGCCCGCCTGCCCCTGCCAGCAGTTCGGTTGCTCGGGCGCCAGCGGATCTAGCAGTAGGGCCCAGTCGTAGCGCTGCACCCCCAGGCCCCGGGCCAGCTGGCTGGCCTGGCTGCAACTGAAGCCATCACCAGAACTGCTGACCAGCACCGCCCGGCCCTGGTGCCGCGCCACCAGCAGATCCAGCCGCCCCTGGTGCACCAGCAACAACTGGTCGCCGCTTAGCAAGCTGAACTGCACCACCACCACCAGCGCAAACAGGGCACCACCCAAAAGGCGCCAGCGCCGGGCCAGGGCAGGCCAGGCCAACGCCAGCAGCGCCACAGTGAAGAGCAGCACCAGGCCCGGGGCGGGGCGCCCCAATTGCCACTGGGCCATGGGCAGCGCCGCAAACACCTTGACCACCGCCACCAACACATTGGTAAGCCAGGCCACGGGCGCGGTGGCCAGCGGCAGCAGCGGCGGCAGCAGCACCGCCAGGCAGGCCAGGGCCATCGCCCCGAGGGTGAGGGGGGTGAGCAGGGGTGCCACCACCAAATTGGCGGGCACCGCATAGAGGGGCACCACGCCGAAGTGCAGCAGCTGCAGCGGCAGGGTGTAAAGCGAGGCCGCCAGCGGCACCGCCGTGGCTACCGCCAACCAACCCGGCAGCCAGCGGCGCAGGCCCAGCTCCAGCGGCCGGGCCGACACCACCAGTGCAGCAGTCGCCACAACGCTGAGCTGGAAACCCACATCGAGCAGCCAGTCGGGCCGCGCCAGCAGCAACACCAGGGCGCTGGCGACCAGGATGCCCAAGGGCCTGCCGCGATAGCCGCACTCCACCACCCCCAGGGCCAGGCCCCCCATCAGCACTGCCCTGAGCACGGAGGGCTGGGGGCCTGCCAACAGCACAAATAGGCCCATCGCCGCGGCCGCCAAAGTGAGCCGCCCCAGCCGCGGCAAGCGCTTGCCCAGGGGCAGCACCACGCCCAGCAGCACCGACAAATGGAAGCCGGAAGCCGCCAGGGCATGGGATAGCCCCGCTGCCCGAAAGGCATCGCGCAGCTCCGCCGGCACGGGCACCACGGCGCTACCAAGCACCAAGGCAGCCAGCACGCTGCCGTTGTTTGGGCCGGCATGCTGCACCAGCGCCTGGGCCATGCGGCGGCGCAGGTCTGCCACCGGCGTTGCCGCACGCTGCAGCACCTCAAAATCCTGCACCTGCAGCTGGCTGAAGCTCCCCTGGCGCACCAGGCGCTCTGCCGGTGCGGCCAGCAGGGGATAGGGCGACACCTGGGGGCGCCGCAGGCGGCCCTGCACCTGCAGGCGCCAACCCTGCTGCAGCTCCGGGCACTGACCAAAGCGCAGTTCGGTGCGGCCCACGGGCAGCTGCAGCAAAGCCCGGCAGGCCCCACCACCGCCGCTGGGCACTGGACCACCGCTGGGCACTGGATCACTGAGCAGAACACCCCGCAGCGTCAGCTCCAGCGGGCCCCCGGCTGCCTCGAGTTGAAGCACTGGATCGCCGGCCGCCGGCTGGGGCGGCGTGAACGCCAGCCAGCCCACCCGCAGCAGCAGCAGGGCCAAAAGCAGGCCCCACAAAAGCGGCTTCAGGCGCGGCCCGGCTGCGCCGGCAGTGTTCGCCCCACCCCCACAACAGGCCACTGGCCACTCCGCATGAACCCAGCCAGGGTTCCCACGCGGTCTGGGGTTAGAGGCGAGGAATCTGCAGCAACAGCTCGCAGAGCTCCCGGCTCGGCATCTCCTGTCCCACTAGCGGTGCCACCAGCTTGGCCACCGGGCGCAGGCGACAGGGCCACACGGCCCGCTCACTTAAGCGCCCCAACTGGAAGCTGCCGCCGGCCAGCACCACCACCAGCAAGCAGCGCTGCAGCAGCCTCTTCAAGCCGCCACGGGGCGTTTGGCCTCAGGGAGCAGCGGAAAACCGAGGGCTTCCCTTTCGGCCAGCCAGGCCTCCGCCACCTGACGGGCCAGGGTGCGGATGCGGCCGATCGTGGCGGTGCGCTCCGTGACCGAGATCACGCCGCGGGCCTCCAGCAGGTTGAAGGTGTGGCTGCACTTGAGCACGAAATCCAGGGCTGGAGCGGGTAGCTGCTTGGCCACCAGATCTGCCGCCTCCGCCTCATAGATGGCAAACAGCTGCTGAAGCCGCTCGGGGTTGGAGGCTTCGAAGTTGTAGGCGCAGTGACCCTTCTCAAATGGCAGCCAGATGTCGCCGTAGGAGCGATTGCCATCCCAGCTCAGATCCCAGATGCTCTCCACATCCTGGAGATACATGGCCAGGCGCTCCAGCCCGTAGGTGATTTCAATCGACACCGGACGGCAATCGAGGCCGCCGCACTGCTGGAAATAGGTGAACTGGGTGACCTCCATGCCATCGAGCCAAACCTCCCAGCCCACACCCCAGGCGCCGAGGGTGGGGGATTCCCAGTTGTCTTCAACGAAGCGAATGTCGTGCTCCCGGGCGCGGATGCCCAGCGCTTCCAGCGAGGCCAGATAGGTCTCCTGGATGCCATCGGGGCTGGGCTTGATCAGCACCTGATATTGGAAATAGTGCTGGGCCCGGTTGGGGTTGTCGCCGTAGCGGCCATCGGTGGGGCGGCGACAGGGCTCGGGGTAGGCCACGGCCCAGGGCTCGGGCCCGATCGCCCGCAGCACCGTGTGGGGGCTCATCGTGCCGGCGCCCTTCTCGGTGTCGTAGGGCTGCAGGATCAGGCAGCCCTGGTCGGCCCAGAAGCGGTTCAGGGTGCTGATGATGTCCTGGAAGTTCACGCTGCTGTGCTGGGCTTTGGATCGATTCTGCCCAGTAGGGGGGCCTCAGCCTCCAGGCACACAACCCGATCACGCCCCCCACGCTTGGCCGTGTAGAGAACCTGATCAGCCCGCAGCAGCAGCTCCTTAAGAGTTTCACCGTGCTGATAGGTGGTGACGCCGCAGCTGAGGGTGGGTGGGGCAATGGGCTCAGCCGAGCTGGAGGAAGCGGCCAGCAGCAACACCACCGCTGACACCGCCAGGGCAATCAGCAGATTCTGAGCAAGGATCGACAGCAGAGCTGCCTTGCTCGGATCGTTTTGCTGCAGCACCACAATCACCCAACCGAGTGCGGGGATCTGGCGACTGTTCACGAACAGCTGGCCCTCGCCATGGGGGAACTGCAGGGATGTGGCGGGCTGATTAAGGATCCGGGAAACATAAGGAGCCAGCCCGGAAACCTTTTTGAGGGTTGCCCCAGAGTCGGCGCCGGGGGAGAGCACCACCTGACCTGCATGGGTCACCAAGAGCACCCGGGCGCCATAGCGATCCTAATAGCGATTCAGCTCCCGGGCCAACTCGCGCACGTCCATACCTAAGCCGATAGAGCCAATGAAGCCACCCGCCTGATCCAGCACCCGAAAGTTGGTGAAGGCGGTTACCCGGTTGGGATCGGCCGTATCCCTATCGATGTTGACTTCAAAGGGATCGGCACTGGCCTGCACCCGGTAAAACCAGCGGTCGTTGGGATCGCTAGGGGAGACAGACTTAATCACCCCGTTTAGGTGGTAATAGCGACCGGTGCGATCGGACACAAAAAAGGCAGTGGTGGCTCCGTGTTCGGCCTGGATATTGCGGAGACAGCCAACCATTGCGGTTTGATCCCGCTCCCCGGCGGCAACCCAGCTCTCCAGGAAGGTGTTGCGTGCCATTGAAGACGAAAGCAGCGCCTGCGGGGTGAGGTACTGCTCCACTTCACCGGAGAGCGCCTGGGCCGTTAACGGCAGGGTGGTGTTGGCCAGCTGGCGATCAAGGATGCCGCGGGCACTGAAGTAGCTGAAGGCGCTGGAGGCTCCAAAACCGCAGAGCAGCAGCACCCCCATGGTGGGCAAAAACGGAAAGCGCCGCCCAGCCCGCACCGAAACAGGCCCAAAAGAAAAAGCTACTTAGCGTAAGCGGAGTCATAGGGCACTTAGCTCCAAGTTACCCCTCAAAAGATAGAGAATTAAAGGCATCTAGCCAGCCTGTTATTGTTCAACGCATTTGCTATACCAGCGACGGGGTTTTGATTCAGGATGCGTTGAGCATGCGGCCGAGCGACTCAGTGACGGCTGCGCTTGGCACGGTGAGGTTTTCAAACTGCTCAGCAGGTATGGCCTTGCTCCACAGCCAGCCCTGGCCCTGGTTGACGCCGATGCGGCGTAGGAAGGTGGCCTCCGATTCCGTTTCCACACCCTCGGCGCAGACATCCACGTTGATGGCGTGACAACCAGACACCAGCCACTTGAGAAAACGCTGGCGGAAGGAATCGGCATCAATGCCGGAGACAATCGAGCGATCCACCTTCACCTTGCTGAAATTCAGATTCAGCATGTGGGACAGGGGCGCATCTCCAGTGCCGAAGTCGTCCACCGCAATGGTGTGCAGCGAGGTGAGCTCGTTAATAAACGACGACTCATGCTGGCCGGACACACCACGCTCTGTGACCTCCACCACCAGGCGGCGACCAACCTTGCGGCGCAGGGTTTCGAGATCACCAACCGCCTTGGAGATCGGCCGGAAAAACATCTTGCCAGAGCCGATGTACTGGCAGGAGAGATTCACCGACAGCCACACGTTCGACTGCATCCGGTCGAGGGCCCGCAGAGCAAATATGAAAGAGTCTTGTGTGACGGAGATATTGAGAGCGGGATCTTCATCTAGAGCCTGAATCTCCTCAGAGCTGGGCACGTTGTGGTTGGGGCGCCACAGGACCTCGCCGCCGCAAACCCGGCCGGAAGAAAGGTCGATGATGGGCTGGATGTAGAAGTTTTCCAAAACCCTTGGGGATTCAACCCCTATGCAAAACAGATACTCCAATAGTAGTCACAATCGGGCCGCACACCAGGAGCCAGGATCCAAGCTGTCCACTGGCCTCAGGCCACCAGCTCCAGCAAACCCATCAGGCCACCAGCCAGGGGCCGATGCCTCACTTCGCTGAAGCCCGCCCGCCTCGCCAGCTGCTGCTGCTCGGAGCCCGTGGGAAACCGCTGCAGGCTCTCCTCCAGGTAGGCGTAGTGCTCGGGAATGCCGAACCGCTCGGCGGTGGGCACCACCAACCGGCGTAGATAAAAGCTCTGGAAACTCTCTACAGCCCCAGAGGTGCGATTGAAATCAAGCACTGCGGCGCGGCCGCCGTCGCGCAACAGCCGTCGCAACTCCAGCAGGCCTGCCCCTGGATCAGCGAGGTTGCGCAGCCCGTAGGCGATCACGGCCCCATCGCAACTAGCGCTCGCCAAGCCAGTGGCCAGGGCATCCCCCTGCTGCCAGCTCACCGCTAGCCAGGGCTGGGCGGCTGCCCGACGGGCCGCCACCGCCAGGGGGGCAGCGGCCGCATCTATGCCGAGCACGCTTCCACCCGGCCGCACCCGGTCAGCCAGCACTAGGGCCAGATCGCCGGTGCCGCAACAAAGATCTAAAAGATGCTGGCCAGGCTGGGGCTGCAACCAAGCAATCGCCTGACGTTTCCAGAGGCGATGCAGGCCAAAACTGAGCAGGTCGTTGAGCTGGTCGTAGCGGGGCGCTATCTGTTCAAACAGCTCCTGAACCGCATGTGGATCTCCGGGCCTAAAGCTGGCCATCCCAAGGCAACACAATCGAATCGAGACTGATGCCCGCATCCACAGCAGGCAAAAAGCTGGGGCTGGTGAAGGTGAGCACCATCACGGTGGCCAGGCCAACTGCAGCTGAGCACACCATGCAGCCAGCCAGCATCAACGAAAATTCCTGGCGATCGTTGGCGGCCTGCATCAGCTGCAGCGCCCAAGCAACCAGAGCCACCACAGCCGCCACCATGCCGAGGGCAATTGCGGTGGAGGCATTAGACGGGAGTACGGGAAGGGCAGAGAACAAGTGCTGGCCGAACCGAGTGAAGGTCTCTAGCCAATGTAACGAGCCTTAACAACTCAATGCGAGGGGCCGTATCGGCAAACCACGGCGCAGCAGCTCGGTCTTGATCTGCTCAACGCTGAGAATGCCATCGTGCAGCAAGGAGGCCAATAGGGCTGCTGAGGCATGGCCACCCGCCAGACCGGGGTCGAGGACCTCAGCGAGGTGGTCGATGCAGCCGGCACCGCCGGAGGCGATCACTGGCACCTGCACCGCATCGGCCACGGCGCGGGTGAGCTCCAGGGCGTAGCCCGCCTGGGTGCCATCACCATCCATGGAGGTGAGCAGGATCTCGCCAGCTCCGAGGGCCACCACCTGCCGGGCCCAGGCCACCGCATCGAGGCCCGTGTTCTCGCGGCCACCTTTGACGTACACATCCCAGCCCCCGCCAGCGCGGGCCCGGGCATCGATCGCCACCACGATGCATTGGCAACCAAAGCGCTCGGCGCCGCGGGCCACCAGCTCGGGATCGCGCACGGCTGATGAGTTGAGGCTCACCTTGTCGGCGCCGGCGCGCAGCAGGGCGGTGATGCCCTCAACGCTGCTGATGCCACCGCCCACGGTGAAGGGAATGGTGACCGCTTCAGCGGTGCGTTGCACCAGCTCCACCAGGGTGCCGCGGCCCTGGTGACTGGCGGCGATGTCGAGGAAAACCAGCTCATCTGCCCCAGCAGCGCTGTACCGACAGGCCAGCTCGACCGGATCACCAGCATCGCGCAGCCCAACAAAATTCACCCCCTTCACCACCCGGCCATCGGCCACGTCGAGACAGGGAATGATCCGCTTGGCAACCATGGACTGGAGCTCCGTAGGGCACTGTTAAGGTTGCGCCACTTTCCAGTCGCGCCGGCCATGTCCCAGGCTGCCACCATCAACATCGGCTCGAAGGTGCGGATCACCCGGGTTCGGGATCGCATCTCCAGTGAGATGGTTGATTCCCTGAAGGCCGATTCCACCGGCACCGTGACCGGCTTCCGCACGGTGGATGGCAAGGGCATCGGTGTGGTGGTGGAGCTAAGCGGTGGTCAGATCGCCTGGTTCTTTGACGACGAACTCACCCTCGCCTGAGGCCTAGGCCGTTGAGCAACAGCCCCAATCCCGAAGCGGCCAGCGGCGGCGGCGCCCGTCAGCTGCTGGGCATGAAGGGTGCCAGCGGTACCAGCAGTATCTGGAAAATCCGGCTGCAGCTGATGAAGCCGGTCACCTGGATACCCCTGATTTGGGGTGTGCTGTGCGGTGCTGCCGCCTCAGGCAATTTCCATTGGAGCCTCAGCGAGGTGGGAGCCTCGATCGCCTGCATGCTGATGAGCGGGCCCCTGCTGGCCGGCTACACCCAAACGATCAACGACTACTACGACCGCGAAATCGACGCGATCAACGAGCCATACCGGCCGATTCCTTCAGGAGCGATTCCTTTAGGCCAGGTGAAGGCCCAGATCTGGATCCTGCTGCTAGCAGGGCTAGGAGTGGCCTACGGCCTTGATCTCTGGGCCGGTCACACCACCCCGGTGCTGCTGCTGCTGGCCCTGGGCGGCTCCTTTGTGAGCTTTATCTATTCAGCTCCGCCGCTGAAGCTCAAGCAAAACGGTTGGCTGGGAAACTACGCCCTTGGCGCCAGCTACATCGCCCTGCCCTGGTGGGCAGGCCAGGCTCTTTTTGGCCAGCTCACCTGGACCACCGCCCTACTCACCCTGGCCTACTCCCTAGCGGGCCTTGGCATCGCCGTGGTCAACGACTTCAAGAGCGTCGAGGGCGACCGTGCCATGGGCCTGCAATCCCTACCGGTTGCTTTCGGTATCGAAAAAGCCAGCTGGATCAGCGCCGGCATGATCGATGTATTTCAGCTGGCGATGGTGGCCGTGCTGATCGCCATCGGCCAACACTTCGCGGCGGTGTTGTTGGTGCTGCTGATCATTCCCCAGATCACCTTCCAGGACATCTGGCTGCTGCGTGATCCAGTTGCCTTCGATGTCAAATACCAGGCAAGTGCCCAACCATTCCTGGTGCTCGGCATGCTTGTGACCGCCCTGGCAATCGGCCACAGCTCCCTCGTTAGCTGAGGTGAACCGCCAGCCCCCCGCCAACGGCAAAGCTCCCCAGCCCCGCCGCACCAACCTGGTGGGAGTAGGGCTGCTTGCAGCCCTGATTGGCGGTGGCGTTGCCTGCGGCCAGGCGGCGCTAGTGGCGGGCTTTGACAGCCTGCTGCCCGACGCCCGCGGCATCAACCACTTCAACCGCCCAGGCACCCTCACCATCCTCTCGGCCGATGGCCAGGTGGTGCACAAGATCGGGCCGGTTACTCGCGAAAAGCTGACGCCCGAAACGATGCCGGCGTTGGTGCAGCAGGCTTTTATCGCCGCGGAAGACCGGCGCTTCTATCGGCACGACGGCATTGACCCGGTAGGGATCGGCCGGGCCATGGTGCGCAACCTGCGCAAGGGCTCGGTGGAGGAGGGGGCCAGCACGATCACCCAGCAGCTGGCCCGCACCGTATTTCTGAGCCAGGATCGCACCCTGATTCGCAAGCTCAAGGAGGCCGCCCTGGCCGGCAAGCTCGAGCGCCAGCTCAGCAAACCGCAGATCCTCACCGAATACCTCAACGTCGTTTATCTCGGCTCAAGCGCCTACGGCGTGGCCGACGCGGCCTGGGTGTATTTCACAAAAACCCCAGACCAGCTAACCCTCCCGGAAGCCGCCCTGATCGCAGGGCTGCCACCAGCCCCCTCGGTTTATTCGCCCCTGGTGAATCCCGACCTGGCCCTGGAGCGGCGGGCAGTGGTGCTGCGCCGCATGGAGGAGGCGGGCTTCATCAGCGTCAGTGAGCAACAGCAGGCTGAAGCGGCACCGCTGCAACTGAAGCCAGCTGAACCCAAATACTTAGACAGCCGCGCCCCCTACTTCAGCAGCTGGGTGCAGCAGGAACTGCCCAAGGTGCTCAGCCCCGAGCAGCTCGAGGTGGGTGGTTTGACAGTGCGCAGCAGCGTCAATTTGGCCTGGCAGGAGAAGGCGCAGTCGGCGGTGAACATCTATGCCACCGGCAGCATGCAGGGCGCTCTGGTGGCGATGGAGCCCGGCACCGGCCTGGTGCGGGCGATGGTGGGTGGCACCGACTTCAAGGACAGCCAGTTCAATCGGGCAGCCCAGGCCCTGCGCTCGCCCGGCTCCACCTTCAAGTTGTTTGTGTATCTCACGGCCCTGCAGCGGGGGATGCTGCCAGAGCGAATATTCCGCGATTCGGCCCGCTGCTTCGCCGGCTACTGCCCCAAGAACTTCGGCAACCGCTACTTCGGTTCGGTGTCGATGGTGATGGCGCTGCAGAACTCGCTCAACACGGTGGCGGTGGGGCTGCTGCAGGAGCTGGGCTTCGACAAGGTGATTGAAACGGCCAAGAACCTCGGCATCACCCGCGAGCTGGGGCGCTTCTACCCCCTAGCTCTTGGCGCTACCGAGCAAACCGTGGTGGACATGACCGCCGCCTACGCCGCCATCAATAACGGTGGTATCTACGTGAAACCAACACCGTTTGAAGAGATCCTCGGCCCCGATGGCGAGCTGCTGTGGAGCCGCCGGGTGGATGGCGATCAAGGGCGCCGGGCCGTCAATAGCGACATCGCTGCCCTGATGCTGTGGATGCTGGAGCAGGCGGTGCGGTCGGGCACGGGCGGCGGCGCGGCCCTGCCAGACCGGCCGGTGGCCGGCAAGACGGGCACCTCAGAGGGGGGCCGCGACCTGTGGTTTATCGGTTCGATTCCCCAGCTCACCACTGGGGTGTGGCTGGGCTACGACGACAGCCGCACAACCAGGGACACCAGCGTGGTGGCCACCTACGCCTGGCGGGCCTTTATGGCGCCGATAAGCAAGGACCTGCCAGTGCGCCAGTTTCCGCCCAAGCCGCAGCTAGAGGACACCTACCGGCGCGATAAGAAGCAAGCTGAGCGCCGCCGTAAACCGGCAGCCAGCCCCGAAAGCTGGCGTGAACCGGCACCCCAGCCGTTGGAGCTTGATCCCACCCCCAGCCTCAACGAGCAGCCCTACACACCAGCCGTACCGGCCAGCCCTGCCGCGCCCCAGCCGCAAACACCAAGCACCCCTGCTGCTCCAAGCCCGGCGCCCGCCCCACCGCCACCGCCACCGCTGGAAGCCCCGCCACCCCCGGTGATGGCGCCACCACCACCCCCCTAACCCCGCCTTAGGCCTGCAGCCGGCCGGCAAAAAAGCCGTCGCCACCACTGGCGGCTGGCCAGCGCTGCCAGCTCTGCTGCAGCTGCCAGCCGGGGTGATCAGCAAGGAAGCCAGCGAGCAGCTGGCCATTTTCAGCCGGATGCACGGTGCAGGTGGCATACACGAGCTGACCGCCCGGCTTGAGCAGGGGCAGCAGGGATTCCAGCAGGGCCCGCTGCAGGGGCACCAACTCGGTGATGGATTCAGGGCTGATCCGCCAGCGGGCATCGGCGTGGCGGGCCAGGGTGCCGAGGCCCGAACAGGGGGCATCCAGCAGGATGCGATCAAACCAGCCGAGCCACTCAGGCTTCTCAGCCGCCAGGGCAGTGGCATCGGCGGCCAGGGTGTGGATGCACTGCAGGCCAAGGCGGGCGGCATTGACGCCCACCCGGCGCAGGCGCCCCTCGGAGCGATCCACGGCCCACACCTCACCCTCGTTGCCCATGAGCTCAGCGAGATGGGTGCTCTTGCCACCGGGGGCGGCGCAGGCATCGAGGATCCGCTCGCCGGGCTGGGGATCGAGCAGCAGACCCACCGCCTGGGCAGCGCGATCTTGCACGCACCAGTGCCCCTCGGCGTAGCCGGGCAGGGCGCGCAACTCACCGCTGCGGCCCAGCAGCGTGAGGCCCCCGGGCAGATCCGGCAGGGGGGCCGCCTCGATCCCGGCGGCAGTGAAGGCCTCCAAAACAGCAGCAGGCGTGGTGCGCAGCAGGTTGAGGCGCAGGTCGAGGGCGGGGGGTTGGTTGCAGGCCAGACCGAAGGCCTCGGGATCAGGCCACTGCAACGCCAGCTCAGCGAGCCAGGCGGGCAGGGAATGGCGCAGGCCATAGCTGGCGGCGGGGTCGCTGGGCAGGGGGCCCAGACCATCCCAGGGCTCAGGCCCGGCCTCCGCGCGCCGGCGCCCGCAGGCCCGAAGTAGGCCATTGGCCACCGGCGCCAGCCGGCCGAGTTTGCCCCGTTTCGCCAGCTCCACGGTGGTGCTCACCGCCGCGGAGGCCGGCACCCGGCTGCTGAACAGCAGCTGGTAGAGCCCCAAGTGCAGCAGCCAGCGCAACTTGGGCGGCTGGCGGGCTGCGGGCACCTTGCCGAGGGCATCGAGCCAGGCATCGAGCAGGCGCCGCTGGCGGATGGTGCCGTAGGCAAGTTCGGTGGCTAGGGCCCGGTCGGCGCCCTCAAGGGGATGGCGCTGGAGCTCCCGCTCGAGCGCCACATCGGCGTAGGCGCCAGCGCCCACCGCCAGCAACACCTGCCAGGCAAGCTGGCGCGGCGCCAGGCCAATCGCGGGAGTTTCGGCTGGGGGGGCGAGTGCCAGGGAGTGGGAAAGCGGAGGTCAAGGCTCCACAACTAGCGCGCAGGGGTGTGATGGGCGGGGGGAGGCGGCGGGGAAGGTGGCTGGGGAGGTGGATGTTTTTTGCTAGTTAGCTAAGGAGAACTAATTGATAAACACACCTTCTCCATCCCCAGCTCCAGTTCCAGCCCGCCAACGGTGCTGGGCCAGGGGAAGCTGGCCGGCTGCATCTACGGGGATGCCTTCAGCGAGCAGCAGCTCACGCTGGATCCAGTCGCTGCCTTCACGGCTGGGGTTGAAGCTGATCTGGCCGCGGGCATTCACCACCCGCTGCCAGGGAATGGGCGACGGCAACGGCAGCCGCCGCAGGGCCCAGCCCACCTGGCGGGCGGCGCCCCACACCCCAACCAGCTCAGCGATCTGGCCGTAGGTGGCCAGCTGTCCGCAAGGGATCTGGGCAACGACGGCGTAAACCCGCTGATCAAACGTGGGGGCGGGAGCTTGCATCGAGCGCCGGGCGGGAGGAAGCAAAGCTGGTTTGAGCTTGGGCAACCGAATGTTGAACCCAGCCTAAAAACAAAAAAGTGACTGCCGAAGGCCTACTTGTCATTAGGGAGACTGGGCATTCGGGAGATGCCCGTGATTCCGCACCTCAACTAAGCCCGACGCCATGCCCCTGCTGCCCCGCCGCTTTGAGCGGCTCAAGGCCGTGCTCGATCGCCGCATGGGCGATCTCACCGTGGTGCTTGAGCACGTGGATAAGCCCCACAACCTCTCGGCGATCCTGCGCAGCTGCGATGCGGTGGGGGTGCTGGAGGCCCATGTGGTGAGCCTGGCGGGCCGCACCCCCACCTTCAATTGCACCTCTAAGGGCAGTGAAAAGTGGGTACCGCTGCATCGCCATAGCGACGGCGCCAGCGTGGCCCTGCTGCGCCAACTCAAGGACCAGGGCTTTCGGCTCTATGGCACCCACCTGTCGGTGGAAGCGGTGGACTACCGCCAGTGCGACTTCACCGGCCCCAGCGCCCTGGTGCTGGGGGCGGAGAAGTGGGGTTTAAGCGCTGAAGCGGCGGCATTGGTAGATCAGCCGATCGTGATCCCGATGCACGGCATGGTGCAGTCGCTGAATGTGAGCGTGGCCTGCGCCACGCTGCTGTTTGAGGCGCTGCGTCAGCGGCAGGCCGCCGGGGTGCTGCCACTCCACGGCGAAGGGGTGCCGGCCGGGCGCTACGACAACCTGCTGTTTGAGTGGGCCTATCCGGAGGTGGCGGCCTGGTGCCAGCGGGAAGGCCGCCCCTATCCAAGCCTTGATGCCGAGGGGGCCATCAGCGAAACCCTGCCCCGCACGATCAAGCTCAGGCACTGAAGCCCGGCTACTGATGCTGGGCTACTGATATCTGCGGGCACTGGGCAGCCACAGGGCCAAGCCGAGGGCCAGCAGCTCCAGGAAAATCTGGCGGCCGCCCAGCAGCACCACCGCCAGGGCAACGGCAGCGAGAAACTTCTGGAACAGGCTCCAAACGTCGTCGTCATTGGCGTTGCCGCTGCACCAAAGCGCCGTCGCTGCAGAGAGCAGAAGCAGATCCAACCACCAGGGCATGGCTATCCACAGGCTGGCGGGACGTTCCCATTGTGGGGCGCCACTTGCAGGCCGTGTCCCCTAGCCCTGCAAGTTTGCAGATTCCGGCTTCGATCGGGTAGGTGGTCGACAAGATCACGATCCTGGAGCCCAAGGCCGCGCGGCTCAGCGGCGAGCGGCAGATCAACGCCAAGCCCGGGAGCATCAAGAAACAAGCGAGTAAACGCCTAGATCCCGTGCAAAATGGCTAGCAAAACTCCATTTTGGCTGCGTATATGGCGGCAGTGCGGCGATTTTTGCAGCCACCTCCTGGCAGCTTCTTCCTTTTTGGCCCCCGCGGCACCGGCAAGTCGACCTGGCTGGCACAGGTGTTTCCCGAAGCCCTGCGGCTGGATCTGCTGGCACCGGATGTACTGAGGGCCTACCAGGCCCGGCCAGAGCGGCTGGCCGAATTAATCGCTGCCGCTGGCAAATCCGCTCACACGGTGGTGATCGACGAAATCCAGAAAGCCCCCCAGTTGCTCGATGTGGTGCATGCCCTGGTGGAGCAGCGGCGTGATCTGCGTTTTGTGCTCACCGGTTCGAGTGCTCGCAAGCTGCGCCACGGGGCTGCCAACCTGCTCGGCGGGCGGCTGGTGGCAGTGCACATGGGGCCCTTCATGGCTGCTGAGCTCGGCCAGGATTTTGATCTGATGCGGGCCCAATCCAATGGACTAGTGCCCCTCGTGTGGCAGGCAGTGGATCCCCAGGCAACCCTGGCGGCCTATGCCTCGCTGTATCTGCAAGAAGAGGTGCAGGCAGAAGCCCTGGTGCGTCAGATCGGGGATTTCGCAAGGTTTCTAGAGGTGATTAGCTTTTCGCAGGGCTCATTACTAAACCTGGCAAACCTGGCCCGGGAAACCGAGATACCCCGCAAAAGGGCCGAAAGCTATCTGGGAATTCTTGAGGATCTGTTGATCAGCTTTCGACTACCGGTGTTTCAACGACGGGCCCAGCGGCAGCTGGTGCAGCACCAGAAGTTTTTCTGCTTCGATGCCGGAGTTTTTCGCTCCCTCAGGCCCCGCGGCCCGCTTGATGCACCGGAAGAGATTGGCGGCATCGCTCTGGAATCCCTGGTGGCACAGCACCTGCGGGCGCTCTGCCAGCTGCGGCCAGGAGGGGCCCAACTCAGCTTCTGGCGCACCCGATCTGGATTGGAGGTGGATTTCGTTGTGTATGGCCCAGACCTGTTTATGGCAATCGAGGTGAAACACAGCAGGCGCATCGATCGGAGCGACCTCAAGGCGCTGCGGGCCTTCGGCGAGGACTACCCGGAGGCAGAGCGCTTGCTGCTCTCCTTTTGCCCAGAACCGCTGCTGATCGATGGCATCCGCTGTGAACCTCTGGAAGCCTGGCTTAGGCAGCTGCGCCCCTGAAGGAGCCAGGCTTCTGCTCTGGGCTTTCAAGATCTGGGCTTCAGGATCCCGTCCGCTGGGCGCTGCCACCGCTGAGCCAGGTCTCGAGGCCTTCACCTAAAAACGACAGCCCCAGCACCAGCACAAACATGGCCAGGCCCGGGTAGAGGGCGGTCCACCAGATGCCGGTGGGCACGGCGGTGAGGGCCTGCTGCAGGTCGCCGCCCCACTCGGGGATGGTTTCGGGCAGGCCCAGGCCAAGAAAGCCGAGGCCACCGAGCACCAGCACGGCATCGGCGGCGTTGAGGGTGAGCAGCACCGGCACCGAGGTGATCACGTTGCGCAGCAGGTAGCGGCGCAGGATCCAGATCGGGCCGGCGCCAAGCGACTGGGCCGCCTCCACAAACAACTCGGCCTTCACCTGGGCGGTTTGGTTGCGCACCACCCGGAAGTATTGGGGGATGTAGACGACGCAAAGGGCGGCGGCGGCATTGGGCAGGCCCCGGCCCAGCAGGAAGGCCAGCACAACCGAGAGCAGCAGCACCGGCAGGGTGTAGAGGGTGTCCATCAGCAGCACCAGCACCCGATCCACCCAGCCGCCCAAGTAGCCGCTCACCATGCCAAGCGGCACACCGATCAGCAGGGCGATCACCAGGGCCAGCAGCACCACCTGCAGGGCCACGCCACTGCCGGCCAGGGTGCGCACGCACACGTCGCGGCCCAAACGATCGGTGCCGCACCAGTGGCTCAGCGAGGGCTGGGCGTAGATCGGATTTTGCAAGCCGGAGTTGGGATCGGCCAGCCAGCCGGCATGCACCAGCAGCGGCGTGAGCAGGGCCACCAGGGCGTAGGCCACCACGATCACCAACCCCCAGCGGGCCATGCGGGCCGAGAGGCTGGGGGCGCGGCGCAGCGATAGGAGCATGGCGCGACCTTACGCAGCTAGGCGGCGTGAGGCAACAGCCACAGATCCAATCCCTGGGGCTGAAAGCTGCGGAAATCGCGATCGAAGCTGATCAAACACCAGCCGCCCGCAATGGCCACGGCAGCCAGATAGGCATCCATCCAGCGCTTGGGGGCCACCTGATCGACAGCGGCCAACCTGGCCCAGTGGGCCATCACCCCGGGCGGCTCCTCCACAAACGCCACCTGCCGAAGCACCAACCACTGCTCAAGTGCTGCCATGGCATCGGCATTGGTAGCTCGTTCCACTCCGCACGAGCGAAACACGGCCGCGGTGCTGGCTAGGCGCAAAAAACTCTGCTGCGTGGCCCGGCACCACAGCCAAGGATCGGCGGGTGTGGCAGCCAAGAGCTCCTGACGGGCGCTTTGATGACAGGGATGGCCTTCAAAAGTGGCGGCCAACCACACGTTGGTGTCAACCAGGGAAGCCGGCACGCTGCTGGTCCTCCGCCGCCAGGGTGGTGTGCTCGAGCTCCAGAAGCTCCTGCAGCGAGGGGATTTGCGGCGCCACAGCTGGATCGCGGCGGAACACCGGCAGGCCATCGGCCGCCAACTCAAGTGGACTGCCTGGCCGGGTTGCTGGCTTGGCACCCACCTGGCTCAATCCCTGGCGAATGAACTCGGCAACCAGGTCTTTAAAGGGGCGACCTTCATGCAAGGCGCGCTGCCTGGCCTGATGCAGCAGTGTGTCTGGCAGATCGATGGTGGTTTTCACGGTCGACGCCCTCAGCAGCCACAAAAGCCAGCTTACTGGCATGCCAGCAAGCATGCCCAGTTGACCATGCCCAGCTGACCATGCGAGCCGAAAGGCTTCCTTACCGAAAGGAGACCTCAGCCCTAGGGTGGGATACCGAGGGCATTGGTGAGAGGGTGATGGAGGTCGCAACCCATACGGCCAAGGGGCAAGTGACCGTACCCAAGGCGGTGCGTGAAGCCTTGGGGCTGCGGCAGGCGGATCAACTCAGCTGGGAGATGGAAGATGGCTCGGTCCGCGTGCGGGCAATTGCTCCACTCGACCTGGCCTACTTACGCAGCCTCGATGCCAGCCTGCAGGAGTGGAGCAGCCCAGCGGATGAGGAAGCCTTCGCCGGGCTATGAAGCCGTTGGAACGTCATTCGCTGGTTCTGGTGCCGTTCCCCTTCACGGATCGCGCCACCCAGAAGCGGCGACCGGCGGTGGTGCTGTCTTCACCCGACTTCCAGCGCGCCTCAGGCCACGTGCTGCTGGCGATGGTGACGTCGGCCAAACAATCCGCGTGACCCCTGGATTGGAGGATCCAACACCACCAGGCCGCCGGCCTGCCCCAGCCCTGCCTGGTGCGCTTCAAGGTGTTCACGCTGGATGAACGCCTGATCCTGAAGACCCTGGGACACATGGCCCCGCCCGATCGCGATGGGGTCGCAGCCCAGCTGCACAAATTGGTGGGCTGAGAACGAGGCTGAAGATCGCGGCTAAGGTTGATGATTGATGCCTCACACCAGATGCGCACCACCCTGCGGCTGGATGACGACGTGCTCTCAGCAGCACGGGTGCTGGCTCGCGAACAGCGCCAACCCATCGGGAACGTGATCAGCGACTTGCTACGCCGCGCCCTAACCACCCCAGGGCCAGCAGATCCCGGCAGCCCGCCGCCGGAGCAGCGCAATGGGTTTCCGTTGCTGCCCCTGCAACCCAGCGGAGGCCCCGTGGATCTTGAGCTCGTCAACAGCCTGCGGGAGGACGGGGAGTGATCCCTGTTGCCCTGCTCGATGCCAACGTGCTAATCGCCTTAATCGACCCAAGGCATGTGCACCACGAGAGCTGCCACCGCTGGTTTTCCAGCCGGGGCGAAGCTCCCTGGGCCAGTTGTGTGATCACCCAGAACGCAGTCCTGCGGATCGTGGGGCATCCCCGCTACCCGAATTCCCCGGGATCGCCGGCGGTGGTGAGCCGGATCCTGGAGGAGCTGGTTGGCCATCCGCAGCACCGGTTCTGGGCAGACGCCCCGAGCCTGCTGGGCCTTAGCCATGTCAACCCCCGGGCCCTGGTGGACTCGGGCCAGATCACCGACACCTATCTCCTAGCTCTGGCGGTGCAACAGGGAGGGGTGCTGGCCAGCCTCGACCAACGCCTCACCACCGTTGCCGTGGCAGGCGGGCAGGCCAGCCTCGAGCTGATTGCCACGGACACCGCAGGCTTGGCAGGTCATGCCCCTGAACGCGCCAGCCAGTAGCTGGAGAGCCCAAGCAAGTGCATGCATAACGCATGCGCTTGCATTAAAGTGTTTACCGAGTCCGACACGATGACGATGCCGTCGCTTCAGATTCGCGACCTGCCCGAACCGCTGCATCGGCTGCTGCAGCGGCGTGCCCGGGCCCACAAACGCAGCCTCAGCCAGCAGGCCTTGTCCGACCTGGAAACCCAGGCGGGCGGAGATCCCCGTCTACGGCGCCGAGCGGCCCTGGAGCGCATCGAACAACGCTGGTCACAGAGCCCGCCCCTGAAGTGGTCCCAGTCCCCGGAAGATCTGGTCCGGGCCGACCGGGAGCGCTAATGGACGCCATGCCGACTTGTGTGCTGGATGCCTCTGCAGCGATCCGGGTGATAACGGGCGATCCGGTGGGGTCCAAGTGGCTGGATCAACTCAAACAGGCCCCGCTGGTCCTGGCACCAGAGTTGATGTTGAGCGAAGTAGCCAACACCTTGTGGAAACTGCAGCGCGGCGGCAACCTCAACGGACTTGATCCGCAGGCCCTGCTGGCGGATGCCCGCGATCTGGTGGATCAAATCGAACCGGATCGCCACCTACAGGTGGAGGCACTGGCACTGGCCTGCCACCTCGACCATCCTGTCTACGATTGTCTTTACCTTGCCCTAGCCAGGCGAGAGGCAGCCCAGCTATTAACGGCTGATCAGCGCCTTGAGGGACTTGCCTCCAAGGTGCTGCCGTGAAACTCATACCCAGCCCCCGCCTACTGATCGTCGACGACGACCCGGAGCTGCGGATGTTTCTGCGCACCGAGCTGGAGATCGAGGGCTAAGCCTGCACGGAGGCGGCCAGCGGCCAGCAGGCCCTGGGGTTGATCCGCGCCGAATCCTGGGACCTGCTGCTGCTGGATTGGACCCTGCCGGATTTCAGCGGTGTGGAGATCTGCCGGCGCTTGCGGGGCAGCGATGATCACACGCCGGTGCTGATGCTCACCGCCCGCGACGACGTGCGCGAACGGGTGGAGGCGCTCGATGCCGGCGCCGACGACTACCTCACCAAACCCTTTTCAATCGAGGAGCTGCTGGCCCGGGGACGGGCACGGCTGCGCAGCACCAGCAAATCCAGCAGCGAGCCGGAAATACTGCAGCTAGCGGATCTGCAGCTCACTGCGGCCAGCCGGGAGGTGAGCCGGGGCGGCGAAAGCATCACCCTCACCGGCAGGGAATTTGAGCTGTTGCACCTGTTACTGCGTCAGCCCAATCAGGTGCATAGCCGCGAAGCGATCCTCAACGCGGTGTGGGGCGAACAATGGGTAGGCGACGACAACGTGCTTGATGTCTATATACGGGCGCTGCGCCGCAAGCTAGAGAGAGAGGGCCAACCCAACCTGATTCAGACGGTGCGCGGCGTGGGCTTCATGCTGAAGGAGGCACCCCCAAGGGCCTAAGCAGATCGAGGGCCCAATCCGGGAGTGGATCTTGGTAGCGCTGCTCAAGGCCAGCAATGATTGTGGCTACAGGCAAAAACGGATTATCAGCAGAGGAATTATCAACAAGACGCACTTGATCGCAAAGGGGCAATGAAGCCTTTACATTTTTGAGCAGTCGGGGGATACGGCTGATCACCTTTTCAGCCGGAACGTGATGACCACCCTCTGATATGCGTTGGACGATCCGTGCCTGGTTTAAGGAGGCGTTATTGAGATGAATCAGCACCAAGATCACCTCGTAACCCAGTGCCTTGGCGCGGGCAACAAAATCGACCTTGGAAGGATGGGAATAGACCGTTTCAAAGCAAAAGCTGAAACCTCTCAGCAGCAATAATTCGCGCTGCTGCTCAGCCAGTAGGGCCGCCTCAAGCCCATGGGCTTCCGGGGCCTCCGGCTCGATGAGTTTGGCGAGGTTGTCGGCATTCACAAAGGGAAGACCCAGGGGCTCCAGGAAAAGCCGATGAAAGGTGCTCTTGCCGGCGCCGTTACCGCCCACCAGCAACCAGAGCTGTTTGCCAGAAACCACACGCTCGCTCAACCCAACTCCGGCTCACAGGGAATAAAGATGCCGTTGGAAAAGCTGCCGGTGCTGCGGCTGCCATCTGCTGCAATGCGCTCCAGCGCTCCGGGCTGACTGGCAGAAGCCTGGTAGCGGATGGCGGCATGACTCACCAAGTGGGGCAGCTCCCCGCTCTGCCTTGTCCTTTCAATGGCAGCGAACACCGCTTCTGGCGCCACGGGCTGAGCCACAACCGGCTCCACCTGCAGCCGCGCCAGCCCAGCTTGCACATCCAGCAAGCTGTCGGGGTCGACAAAACGACAAACCTGCCGGCCCAGTGCTGCCCAGTATTCGATCTGCTCGGCGGCGCTGCGATGGTGCCGGGCACCTGCCTGGGTAGCGCTTTGCATCAACTCCTCCTGCAGGCGCACCGGGGATGGGGATTTCGCCATAGCCCAGCTCGACAGGAGAACGGATTTGATCGTAGCAATCTGCTACGCGCTGACCACCTCCAAGCTCCTAGACAGGGGTAGATGCAGCTGAAAATCAGCGCCACCACCGGGGGCCTCGGCCACCTGCACCGAGCCAGCTTCCACACCAGGGCCTTGGTCACACACATGCAGCACCAGGGAATCGCCCTGCTGATCGGCGGCAAGGCTGACCGGCTGCGGCGTGGGGCTGTAGTGGAGGGCGTTTTCGATCAAGGCGGCCAGGCACTCCTGCAGCCGCTCCGGATCCCCCATCGCCACTAGCAGCTCCGCCGCTGGCGTATCTAGGCGCAAGCGCCAACCGCTGCTGACGGCCCGAATCAATGCGGGCCAGATCGAGCAGGTTGCTCACGAGGCTGCCCATGCGCAGGGCCTCCTGCTGAATCAGCTGCAGCGAGGGCGCTGTGGCCTCAAGACCCGGCTGGCGCAGCAAGCGCTGGGCATGGCCGGAGATCAGGGTGATCGGCGTGCGCAGCTCATGGGCCACGCCATCCACAAAGGAACGCTGCCGCTCCCAGGGAACCGAAAGGCGCTGCTGAAGATCGTTGAAAGCAAGGGCGACGGGCTGCAGCTCCTCGGGCTGCTCGGCCACGGGAATCTGGTCCCAGGCCAGGGGCGACGGCTGGGTGGCGGAGAGATGATTTGTGAATTCCTGCAGGGGCTGCACCAGACCCCTCTGCAACACAAGGCGCAGCAGGCCATTGGTGAATAGGCTGGATACACCGGCGGCTACCACCAGCAGCCAGAAGGCCAGGCGCTCCTGCTGCACCGAGGCGGTCACGTTTTGCTCTACCAACAGGGTGGCAGCGCTGCCATCCACCAGGGCCAGGGGCACCTGGCTCACCAGCCACTCCTGGCCACCACGGCTCTGCAGCACAGGCATCGCCTTGGGCTCTGAAGGGCGGCTGCCCCAGGGCTGCAGCAGCTGCAGGTGCCAGCCCGGCAGCAGGGCAGCCTTCAGCTGGGGCGCTAGCTGGCGGCGTTGCGGTGGGCGGCGTTGCGATGCAGCCCGGCCATCTGCTGGTTGAACAGCAGCAGCAGGCTGTAGCCAGCCAGCACCGCCAGCAGCGAGGTGCTCTGCAGCCAGAGCCGCAGTGGAGAAATCCGCACTGGCCAGCGGGCCATGGCGCAACAACCAGACAATCCTCTGATTCTGCTCAGATTGCCTCTGTTGGCACGGCGGCAAAACAGCGCAATAATTATTTCGTGTTTCAGTCGACGAGCCGCTTTTCCATGACCTCCAGCCTCCAATCCAAGCTTCTGGCCCAACGCGCGATATTCCAGCGCCTCCATAGCTCCAAGAAGCGCAGCAAGCTGCAAGCCGGCTTCACGCTGGTGGAACTGCTGATCGTTGTGATCATCATTGGCATCCTGTCGGCCATCGCCATTCCTGCATTCCTGAACCAGCAAGAAAAAGCCAGAGCGAAGGCAGCCGATTCAACCGTTATGAGCGCAGCACGAGCATGCGCCGCTCTTCAAATTGATACCGAACAGACTCAGTTCGTTGCGCCAGCTGGTATTACTCCCACCACATGTGCCGCAACCGGGACTGCGCAAACTTATACATCTTTGGTTGCTAATTTTCCCGCCCTTACCACACAAGCCGTTGCAACCATAGCAACTAATGGTGGCGTCTCCCTTACCACTCCAGCAGTTCCCTAGACCAATCTAAACAAGACCAGAGCCTCGCTTTTCCTATCCATCTAATTAATACTTTAGAACCATGCATCCCCGCTGACTACGATACAAGTAGTTGTCAGCCTTAAATCTCTTCCACGGGCAGGCTCCGGGGGAGAGATTTTTTATTAGATGCCAAGCCCCATATATTCCTTGCGACCCATACGCAAGCCAAGCGGGGAAAGCAAGCAGAGAGAGACCTTGGCGTAGTCAGCTCAAAACCCAGCAAGCCCCTGCAGCTCCATTGCCTTGTGCGACCAGCTACTCAGCAAAGCTACTCTTTTATCATACGTTTCCCGCTTACACAAAATAGTATCAGGAATATCGATTTTTCAAATATCATGCAATCGAGCAGCGTTCAATCTAATCAACCACAGCCCCGCCCAGGCATCAACAGCCAGTCCAGCCAGCAGCATCCTCACTTGATATTTCCGGTTTAAAAACCTCACCGCACCCCTAAGAAGTGGGCCAAATCAGCTATTACGAGCGGTGCCGCCTGAACCGCAAATCCGTTATCCACCGCGTGGCCAATAAAGTTTGCCACCACTACCAATACCAATCCCAAATTCTCTGTATACCCTGAAGTAAGACACCCCTATTCCCAGGGTGAAAATCCCGCCCCGCCACCTCAACAGAGCCCACCCAGAAGAAGGCTTCTCCCTCCCCCTGGTGTTGGTGGCTTCGCTGATGGTGCTGCTGGGCGGCCTGATGCTGGCCGATCGTGCCAGCGATGGCGTGATCAGTGCCGCCTTTCAGCGCGACAGCAGCGATGCGCGCGATGCGGCTGAAACAGGGGTCACCCGCATCGTGGGCGAGCTAAACCGGCCCCAAAACCGCGGCTTACTGGCCAAAAAAACTAGCGGCGCCGACCCCGCCAGCTACCGCTGGACCGCGGCAGATGCAGCTGCATCGGTGAATCCCTGCCTTGGCGGCACAAGCGGCAGGCCCGATCTGGAAAGCAACGCCAGCCTCGGCTACGCCGCTAATGCCCCATACAACCGGGTGCTGCTCAATGCCAACGGCCAGGTGGTGACCAACCTCAGCCAGGCCACCAAGGCATATCAGCTGCTGTGGGTGAAACGCCAGCCCCTTGCAGGCGTTGACAGCAACCCCCTACTGCGCATATTTCAGCCCACGGGCCGAGGCAAGGTGGTGCTCGCAGCGGAGGGCTCGGCCCTGCGCAATGGCCAGACCATCAGCAGTGTGCGCCTGGAAGAGGAGCTGCAACTCGTTCCCAAGTGCTGTGGCGTGCCCTTCGGGGGAGCCCACGGCAATGTGAACTACGGCCTAGGTAGTGATGGGGCCAGCGTTTGCATCTCAGCCAACTGGGGCTTTCTTGGCGGTGCCGCCGAGAACAACACTGGTTACATCAAGATCAATGGCATAACCACGATTGAAACAGGAGGAAGTAATTCAAAACCAGTAAATCCGCTGATTTGCATTGCCGACTCCACTCCCGATTGCGACTTCGATCCCACCTCCACCTCCTACACCCTGCAGGTGGCGACAGTGGATCTAAATCCTGTGCCGCAAGTGCCCGCACCAGCCCCTACCGGCGTAGGAAGCATCGCCCGGCTTGGCGGCTCCCTCTCTGCGGCAATCAAAGACACCCCCTGGCCTTTGCAACTTGCCACAGCAGTGATGTAATCAACGCCGCAAACCTAAGCAGCACGATCGTGCCGAATTGCAAGGCCGCAGACACCAGCACCGTAGCGTTTAATGCCGCTGTAGACATGAGCAGCACGACCAACCACAACTACTGCAAAACCCACGACAGTGATGGCGATGGCAGAGAAGAATTGCACTGCGTGCTGGACACGCTTGATTACAGCGCTTTCAACATAAAAGTGATCGGCACAAGTGTTCGGCTCCTACGGCTTTACTTCCCCAATTCAGGCACAGTAATTAGCAGCGGCGGCGGCAAAACACTGGAACATGCCGGGGGCGCGAAAATCACCGATCTATCCCTATTCGGCTGCGCCAGCTGCGGCACCCAGGTCGTTTCCCTAGCAGGTGGGGTCAGCAGTCTCAATCTGTTTGCCTGGTTTCCCCAAGGCTCAGTGACAATCAGTGGTGGCTCGCACTACAGCGGCGTGCTGTGGGCCAACCGAATCACCTCTAACGGCAGCGTCGCCTGGGTGGTGCCTGGCTCGGGGGTTGCCCAGGCCATGGGTCTCGCCGGCCACGGAGTACCGCCAGACACCGCTACCACCAGCGCTACCAATCCGCTGGTGTTCGACTGGGTGGCACGGGCGGTCGAAGGCTTCCGTTGGTATGGCAAATGATCCAATCCCATCAAGCTCAGCCACAACGCAACTCCGGCTTCAGCCTGGTGGAGTTGCTGGTGGCTGCTGTAGTGATGGCGATCTCCTCAATGGGCGGCACCTACCTGTTTAACCAGGCCACTAGCCAGGCCAGAGCCATCAGCCAAACCCTCGAACAGCAATTTGCGATCAACAATGAATTAGCGGTGATCCTTGATCACAACGACCGCTACACCTGCGCAACCATCCCCTGCAGCGTGCAAACCGGCGGCAATCCGCCAAACCAGAACCAATACGTGCCCGCCAATCCTGACAACCCAGCCCACACGCCCACTTTCCGTCAGCTCTGCGCAGTTGGGCTAGCAGACAACCTGATTAGCCACATCAACAGCACTCCAAAGCTCACTGGCTCCGAGATCACCCGCCGTGCCAGCACTGATCTCAGCAGCTCTGGCTCACCATCCTCCACACCACCTCAGCGCTACTTAGTGCGCTGGAGCGGCACCGATGGCCGCGTGCTGCGCCAGGTGCAGCTAATGCCCACCGTGGCGGCCTGATGCCCATGAAGCGCCCCTATCCAGGCTTCAGCCTGACGGAAGTGTTGGTGGTGGTGGCAATTTTGGGCGTGCTCTCAGGCCTGGTTATCGACGCAGGCAACCGCGACTGGCGCCGCGAGCAGGTGAATGCCGTGGTGGTGGAGCTAGCCGGCTGGCTCGAATCAGTGCGCCGCGCCGCCCTCAAGGGCAGCAGCTGTCAAGTGACACTTTTCGACGGCACCCTGGCCGCTGGTGCCGTACTGGCCCAGGGAGCTGATGTGGGTACAACCGATGCCGACTCTGTTGCCGCCGCCTCGCCCATCGCCAACAACTGCCGCAGCAGCCAGCCCCTGGTCATTCCCAGCCTCGGCACCAGCCAGCGCTTCCAGGTGGTAACCACCGCAGGCAGCTTTGTATTCACCCCGGCTGGCACCCTGTTTCCAGCGCCGGCAGCCAATGCGCCGATCGTAATTGAGGTGTCGCTGGCTGATGGCCAGGATCCTCTGCGCTGCGTGCAGCTAGAGGGCCTGATGGGCCTTATCCAGGTGGGCCGCCTCAACGCAGGCCACTGCGACACCGCCAGCGACCGCATCTGAGCAGAAGCCATGCCTATCCGCCGCCAACTCCGCACCGCAGGCATAACCCTGGTGGAGCTACTTGTGGTGCTGGCGATCGGCGGCGTGATCCTAAGCGGCGCCATCACCATGATGCTTACCCACATACGTACCAGCAGCCGGCTGACCGCCCTGCTACGCCTGCAGGACCAATGCGGCCGGGTGCAATTTCTAATTAACCACGAAATCCAGCAAGCTGAGCAAGCACATACTGAGGGCAGCGCCCTAGTGCTTGACGTGCCAGGAATGACCGCACCGATTCGCTACGAAGTTATTAGTGGTGAGCTAATCCGCAACGGACCACCCATAAACGCCCAAGGACGATTGGTGGATTCCAGCGCCAGCGATGCCTTGGTGGTGCGAGGCGTAGTCGACTTTGATGTGGACACCAGCAATGCCCGTCAACCGACTTATCGAATCAGCGTGCAGGATTCAAACGGCGTTATCTATAAAACTGCTAGTCCCGACGGCGCCCAGTGCCGCGTGCGCTCGATCACGGAAGGTGTATGAAAACCATGAACCAGTAGTGATCACACGCCGCGGTGAGGAGGAAACAACCTTTCTCCTGCGCAGCCCTGCCAACGCCCAGCGCCTGCTCCGCTCTATCGCCTGCCTGAACAGCGGTGGCGGAGAAGAACACGACCTACTGCCGTGCGACTGATTTTCTCCCCAGAGGCATGGGAGGACTAAATCCACCCTGCGTCATGCTTTAACCGGCTATTGGTAACGGCGCATCGACGCTGAAAATCGCATCGTCTACTGCATCAGCTGTCGCCAGCGTGGTCTGTCTGGTTTTGTACGGTATTTGCCCCAATAGCCACCGGCAAGCGGGAGCTCAGCCGCCCCCCATCGGCCCAGGCCTGCGCCAATTCCAGCTGCAGCACCCCCGCGCCAGCGGGCTGGGCCCGGAAGCCATCGCTGGCCGCCAACGCATCGAGCACCACCCGGTTTTGGGCTGCGCCGCTGCCCAGCTCGCCATGCAGGCCGTAGGCCGGTCCGCAGCGCATCAGCACCTTGCCCCGCCAGATCGGTTCAGCCGGCTTACCCAATGAATAGGTGATCGGGCCAGAGGCAGTATCCAGATGCAGCACCACGCTGCGGCCCGCCAGGTTGCAGGCCGGCGCCAGCCCGGCGGGATCGGCCAAGCCCCGCGCCTGGAGCAAATCACCGCGCACCAGCTCCAGGGTGCGCTGGGCCACAGCCCGCTCCCGCAGCAGCCGGCCAAAGCGCTGGCTCGTGGCCCCCTCCGCCACCAGCGCCTGCAGGATCACGCCACTGAGGCCGCAACCAATCGCCAGGGCCAGCAGCAACTCCACCAGCGAAAACCCTTGCTCCTCTTTCACAACGCCTCCTCGGCCCGGCAGGCGCTGCTGCTGGGCGAATCGCCCTGCCCGCCCTCGTAGCGGCCCAGCCGCACCACCCCCAGCGGCAGCGACATCACCAAACAACGGCGCAGATCCGTGCCCGCTGCGCTGATTACCACCGTGCCGCCATCAAGCACCAGGCCGTTGCTGCTGAAACGCAAGGCCCCAGGGAAATTGGAGCCGATAGCCACCCCGGTGGCCTCATTGGGCTGAAGCTCAACATCAGCCAAGCCGCAGCCGGGCAGGCTGCCGCCACTGGGCTGGCGCCAACCGCTGGGGCCCAGCTCGAGGGCGCAGGGCTGGCCCAGGCTCTGGGCTTGGCGGCGCGCCTGCTCTAAGCCCCAACCCAGCCGCCGGCTGGTGGTTTCCACCCGCATCCGCGCCAGGCTGCGCTGGCCGCCATCTATGGCCAGGCTGGCCAGCAAGCCCAGCACACTCACCGTCACCAGCAGCTCGGGCAGGCTGAAGCCTGAGTCAGGTCGTTGCATCGCCCTGCTCCGGGGGGTGGGCACCGCACAGCCCATAGGCCGCCGGGCTGAGCCAGCGCTGGCGCTCCAGGCCATTGGCGTCGCTAACCGCCACCCGCACCAGGGCTCCGGGCTCGGCGCTCACCTGGCGCACGAGGCCCTCGCCACTGGGCAGGCTTTGCAAATGGGCCGCAAGCCAGCTGCTGGCGGCCGTGCAATCAGCGGCAATCGCTGTGCCTGCCAGGGCCGTGAGCTGGGCCTGGCTAGCCAGGAGCGCTGCCTCCAGCTGGGCAGCCTGCTGCTGCTGCGCTTCCGCCTGGCGCGCCCAGCTGACGCTGCCCGACCACAACTGCAAGGAGCAACTCGACGAGGTCACAAACATCGCCGAAGCCACCATCGCCTCCACCAAGTTCATGGCGCCACCCCATTGCTGGTGCGGCCACGCAAACCGAGCTCCCGCACTGCCAGCAGCTGCTGGCTGCCGGTGCCTTCAGGGGTAAGGGTGCGGGACAGCTCCAGGCCATAGGCCGCCCGCAGGGCACGGGGCTGCTCCGCCGTGGGCTGCAGCTCCAAGGTGGCGGCAGCTCGGCCCCGCTGCAGGCCGCCGGCCGCAAGGGCGCCATCCCAATGGGGGCCGTCAAAAGCCACCAAGCGGTAGGCCACCGGGCCCACCTGGCCGGTTTGGCCCTCGACGGGGGTAGCTGGCGCCGCCAGCAGGTGCTGGGCCGCCGACATCAACTGATCTTCCGCCTGCCGCAACCGCTGGCCGGCCTGCACCTGGCTACGGGCCTGCAGCGCCGCCGCCTGGAGCGAAACGCTACTGAGCACAAGCAGCAGCGAGGCTGTGGCAGAGAGGGGCAACAGAAAACCAGCCGCCATGGGAGGAGGGCTAGCTAAAGAACGGGGGAACCGGGCCATGGGGCACCTGGCGTACAACGACCCGATCAGTGTTCCCACGGGCAGCAAAATCCTTGAAATTGCTATTGGCTCTGCTGCTGCTCACGGCAGTTGTTCTGGCAGTTGTTCTGGTAGCGGTGTTGCTGATGCGCGCCAAAGTGATGCTGAAGCGGCGGCGCCATTTCATTGAGCCGCCTTGCGGTGCTGTTTATTGATGTAGATAAGTTGAAAGCAATCAACGACACCGACTGCTGCTGGGCATCCTGGATCGCTCCGCCACCACCAAAGCAAATCTCCAGGCCTTACGCGCCGCGGGCATCGAGCTGTCGCCGGATAATTTCGGCACCGGCTACTCCTCGCTCAACTTGTTAAGTACTCAGCAGCCAAATGAGATAACAAGCGATCGCCGTTAGCCACAGCGCTGCCATTGGTGCTGGCACCTAGGGCTGTTGACGCACAGGCACTGTCGAAGACTTCCTCAAAACCAGATCCACATGGAGATCGTGGCTATCGGCCTTTCTGTCCGCACTCTTAAGGAGTTTGTACAGCTGTACAAACTCCTTAAGCAGTTCCAAAACAATCCCAACCGGATCCTCTCGCAAGTTGAGGGGCTTCCTGCTGACGCCGCCGGTTACACCTTTTCAGCACCAGCACTGAAAGAGCGCGAATATCGACTCGACGCTCGATGATGTGATCGCCCCTATCTTGGTGAGACGCTTTCCAACCCGATCTATCCCGGAGGCATGCGCCATGGGCGGCATCACCGCCCAGATCGAGGCCCTTGCGGAAGCCCTGCTCGATTTTCATGGACAGGACGACCTGGCCGCCTGGTTCGCTGCGCTCCCCTGAATTCCGTACAGCTTGTACAGATTTCAGGAGACAAAGCTTTTAAGACCCATCTACCCCAGAAATCACCCCGACCAGCAGATCCTTACTGATTCAGCTTGAGCACGGCCATGAAGGCTTCTTGGGGCACATCAACCTTGCCCATTGCCTTCATGCGCTTTTTGCCCTTGGCTTGCTTTTGGAGCAGCTTTTTCTTGCGGGAGATGTCACCGCCATAGCATTTGGCAAGCACATCTTTACGCATGGCGCTGATGCTTTCGGAAGCAATGATGCGGCTACCGATTGATGCTTGGATTGGAATCTTGAACTGCTGACGGGGGATCAGCTCCTTGAGTTTCTCCACCAAACCCTTGCCTACGTTGTAGGCCTTATCGCGATGCACAATCGTGGTGAGGGGATCGGCCTTTTCGGCATTTATCAATACATCAAGACGTACCAACTCATTTTTGCGGTAGCCGATCAGGCTGTATTCCATTGAGGCATAACCCTTGGTGCGCGACTTCATCTGGTCAAAGAAGTCTGTAACCACCTCGGCCAGCGGCATCTCGTAGTGGAGGGTTACCCGATCGGTGGTGATGTATTTCATATCGATGAATTCACCGCGCCGCTCCTGGCACAGCTCCATCAAAGCGCCGTTATAGATATTCGGGGTATAAATTTCAAGCTTCACATAGGGCTCTTCTATGGATTCACGCTTTTGCGGGTCGGGCAGGGTAGCTGGGTTATCCACCATCATGACGGTGTTATCGAGCATGTTCACCTGATAGATCACCGATGGCGCAGTAACGATCAGATCAAGGTTGTATTCCCGCTCCAGCCGCTCCTGCACGATCTCCATGTGCAGCAAGCCGAGGAAGCCACAACGGAAACCAAAGCCCATGGCGCTACTGGTTTCCGGCTCATATTTGAGCGCGGCATCAGAGAGCTGCAGCTTGTCTAGGGCTTCGCGCAAATCAGGGTATTGGTCAGCATCGGTGGGAAACAGGCCGCAGAACACCATGGGCTTGGCCTCGGTGTAACCGGGCAGCGGCTCAGCGGCAGGGTTTGATGCCAGCGTGATGGTGTCGCCAACGCGGGCATCGGCCACGGCCTTGATAGAAGCGGCCATGTAACCCACCTCGCCGGCATGGAGGGAATCCACCTGGCGCTGATCGGGCGCCATCACGCCCACCTCATCCAGTTCCACCACCTTGCCGCTGGCCATCAGCAGCACCTTGTCGCGCTTGCTAATCGAGCCGGAGATCACGCGGAAATACACGATCACGCCCCGGTAGGCGTCGTAGTAGGAGTCGAATATCAGGGCCCGCAGCGGCTCGGCCACTTTGTCGGCGGGAGCCGGCACCCGATCCACCACAGCCTGGAGGATTGCGGGCACTCCGAGACCAGTTTTTGCCGAGCAATGGATTGCATTGGAGCAGTCGAGCCCGATGATTGCCTCAATTTCTTCAGCGATGCGGTCTGCATCAGCACCAGGCAGATCGATCTTGTTGAGAACAGGAATGATCTCAAGATTGTTTTCAAGGGCCAGGTATACGTTGGCCAGGGTTTGGGCTTCCACCCCCTGGCTGGCATCTACTACCAGCAGGGCGCCTTCACAAGCCTGCAATGAACGGCTTACTTCATAGGAGAAATCGACGTGCCCAGGGGTATCAATCAGGTTGAGGATGTAGACCTCGCCATCGGCCGCGGTGTATTCCATGCGAGCGGGCTGGAGCTTGATGGTGATGCCGCGTTCGCGCTCCAGCTCCATGTTGTCGAGAAACTGCGCCTGCATGTCGCGAGCCGCAACGGTGCCGGTGTCCTGCAGGAGCCGGTCGGCCAGGGTGGATTTACCGTGGTCAATATGGGCGATGATGCAGAAATTACGGATCCGCTGAACGGGAACGTCGGTCATCTCGCCGGCGGAGGCTTCATGGGTGCTGCTGCCAGCTTAGGAGACGGAAGCCTGGGGCGAAACGGCCAGCTGGTCTACCCATCGAGGGATCGCCCCCAACTGCCAGTAGAAGAATCCACAAAGCTATAAAATTATTAATTGTTTTTGGGCCAGCGCTTTATCCATGGATCAGCCGTACCTTCCCAAGCCGCAAGCCCGAGACGATCACCGGCTCGTGAATCGGGAGGAGGGGCTGAACCTGCTGTTTGCCGCAGCCCAGGATGTGGCAAGGGCGGAGGGGAAGCTGGCTGATGGCATTTATGGCTCTTTGGAGCAGTCACACATCAGTGCGACCAGCTTCACACTGAAGAGTTCCACTGGCCAGATGATTGCCCGGATGTCCCTGGCTAAGGCAAGGGAGGTGATCGGTATACGGCGTCAGATTGCGCGAGATATGACCCGCAAGGCAGGGCTTGAGATCACACCCTATGCAAACGACCAATCAAATAAACGCAATTTCCGCAATCTCCCCGAGGAAATCCGGGCGCTCGGCTGGGCGATCAGTAATGGCCGTAGGTTCCCGGTCAAGGGCTACCAGAAGCGTGACATCTGGATCGGCCTGCTGCTTTTGATCCCAGGCATCATCCCAGGGGTGCTGTATCTGGGCTGGATCGCGCGGAAGCGCCGTCGCTATGAAAAAAGCCTCAAAGAGCTGGAAACTCGCTGGCATACCTACGGGCGGCAGGAGCCAGCCGAGAACCTATTTGCCCATTTCCACCTGGACTAAGCCAGGCGCAGGCCCAGCTGTCCTAAGCTTGGATTTCATTCCGGCTGGCCCAAATGAGCAGCGAAACCACGAGCGCAGCCCAGGCCCAAGACCCCCACGCCCTGACGCTGGAAAACGTGGAGCGCACCCTCGATGAGCTGCGCCCCTACCTAATGGCCGACGGCGGCAACGTGGAAGTGGTGGAAATCGACGGCCCAATCGTGAAAGTGCGCCTGCAGGGCGCCTGCGGCAGCTGCCCCAGCAGCACGATGACGCTCAAGATGGGAATTGAGCGCAAGCTAAGGGAGGCGATTCCTGAGGTGAGTGAGGTCATTCAAGTTATATAAACCAACCAAGCGGAATACCAATCAATTCCAGCCACTGGCAATCGATTCACCATAATGGATGCACATCCAAGGCCTCCCTTGTGGGCACATCAAAGACATAATTAGGCCTTGCTTACGCGCGCCCAATGACCTATGACCTAGCGAGTAAAATGTGTCGATCGGCGCGATGGTCGCGCTCCTAGCCATAGCGTCGGGGGGCTTGGGTATGGCTAATCCGTCGTTATGTGGCCTACCGCAAAGCTGTTGAAGACCTCGTTCTTCGCTGGCATATGAATGGCAAACGAGACCCCGACCCGTGCTTTTTCAAGCTTTAGAGCCGAAAAGGGTAGCCAGGCGTTTATAACCATCACAAAGGTGTCCATGCTGAGCACTGCCGTTTGCGGGCACCTTCCCCAGCCCTAGGCTGAATACAGCACCCCTGGCAGAGTCAACGAAGAAGCCGGGATCCTTCAGTGGAGTAGTGAGGATGTCTGGCCCCTTGAACCGACGCCTGCGAGTGGCCAAGGTGCTGATGCATGCTCTCGTCGCCAGTCGGCGCTCCGAAGATCACGGTGTAATCACCGTGGCAGTGGGAATCGTCGCGGCCCTGGTGCTGATCCTCAGCGGTGCGGCGATCGTGCAGTTGAGCAGCGGTAACCTGCGCGGGGTTTTTGCCTCCTCCGACACCCGCCAGGCGCGAGGGGCTGCGGCCGAGGGCACGGATCTGATGATCGACACATGGAACCAGCCCCAGAACCGTCAGCTGCTCGTATCGGGCCAGACCCCCACCACCTGGAACGCAGCCAACCTCAGAAGCCCCTGTTTTGAGTCAACCACCAACACCCGGCCCGGCCCCAACAATGACGGACTGCCCGATCAAGCCGCCATCAATTTGGGTGATGGCCAGTGGCGCAATGTGTTGAGCGGAGCAGTGGCCACTGCCACGCAGGATGGGCGGCAGTTCAGGCTGGTTCGGATCAGTTTCACCGCCTCAAACGGCGGCGCCACCCCCAATCCCCGCGGCCTGCGTCGCACCGCAACCCCTGGGGCTGCCGCCACCGGCGACACCCTGCCCGCGGGAGTCACCAGCTGGGACCAGCTGGTGAACCTCGATGATCCGGATGGTCTCGGCAACGCCCAGCCCGGGAGCAACAGGGGCTTTGTGGTGCTGGAGGTGGAGGGACGAGTGGTGCGCAATGGCCAGGTGGTAGCCAACTCCCGAGAAACCCGCGAATTCGAGGTGTTGCCCAAGTGCTGCGGCGCCTCAGTGGGAAGCAACAACTCCGGCGGCATGAACTACGCAGGCACCACTGGCTCGCTGGGCTCAGACAGCCGCGTGTGCAATCTCCAGTATGGAGTGGTTACGGGCTTCAACGATGGCTGGCATTGGTCGTATTTCGCCAACGACCAATTCACCCAGAGGAATCCCATCACAGGCGCGGTGGAGCGCTATTCGCCGATTCTTGGCGTGGTGGCGAACCCTGGCGATCTCTTCGAGCGCCGTAACTGCCGGGTGCGACCCGGCCGGGGCAAGCTTCAATCTGGGGACTGCCCAGACACATTCCAATCAGGCGATCCACGCGGCACCGATTCTAGCTTCAGCACCAACATCCGTGGTGCTGGTGCACCCGATGCTGCTGAGCAGATCTGCCAGCAAACAGGCACTCCCAGCTATTTTTCTGGTCCTGAATCTGATATCCGCGGCACATCGGCATCATGTTCACCGATCGTGCCTCTCCAAGCGACGGCCTTTCCCAACGTCAACGACTTTGTCCTCGGATGGACCGCCGGCTGGGGTCCAAGGAACATCATCACCCTGGCTACGGCCACCACCAACCAAGTGGCCAATGCAGCCATCTGGCCCAGCCTCAGCACCGACAACGGCGACGGCACAAGACCCAACAGCCAGGCCACCCTTCGCCTGCGCACCAACAATGAGGCCAACCGGCAGCGGGTGGAGCTCTGTTTGACCGATAAAACAACGGCAAGCACCGACAACTGCACCGCCAACACCTGGCTGAATGTGACAGCTTCTGAGGCACCGAACAGCAACTTCTACGGGCTCGGAGCCAGCGCTGCAGGCAGCCAGCTCTTTTTGGAAGCAGGGAATCCCTCCACCACGTCGAACCCTCTGCCCAACCTGACTATTTTTGGAGCTCAAACAATCCAAGGGAATACCAATCTGTTCCGTGACGTGAATCTTGACAGCTTCACAGCACCTTTCCTGCAGACTCCCTATCTCGAATTTGCGGTCAACAGGCAGGGCTTTGGTTCGACTACCAACAAGAGCCTGGCCGTCCAAGCGTCTCCCAACAACGGCACCAGCTGGTATGCCCTCACCGCGGCGCCCATCCCCGTGAGCTCAATCATCTCAAACACCAGCACAACAATCAGCCCAACAACAACCACAAGCTTCCGGCTGGGGCTGCCGTTCTCGGGCTCGGACGTGCGCATTCGATTCCTAGATGCTGGGACCACACAATGGGCCAGCAATGATAACGTCACCATCAGAAATCTGAAGATCGAATCAAGCCAGCCCACGACCGTGGCGAGCACCCCAACGGGAGTGAGAAACCTGACGGAAATCTTCCGAGGCCCCTGGTGTCAGTTCAGCAGCAGCTCCCCCGTCACGGCCGAGCCAGGCTTCCATTGCATCGGTCCCACCATCAACCAATTCGACGGCGGTCGCGTGTTCATCGACACCACCGGCGGCCCCTTGAGTTTGATTTATAACGAGCCCACCACCACAGACCGGCGATTCGGTATTGCCAATACGGCAAATCCGGAACGCTTCATCTTCCTTTCGCAGTCACCCGCCCAATTCACCCACGTCTTCTGCCCCTCCATCGTATCCGAATGCGCCAACGTCATCGACGATCAAACCTACAACTTCTCCGCCGTTGGCGAGCCTGATCGACTCAACTTCTTCGGTCGCAACACTGGATCAGCCGGCCAGGAACAGAACGTTTCAATAACAACGCCGTTTGGACAAACCGCCAAGGTAGGTGGTGTGTGGTTCTATCTACCCCAGGGGTTCGTGGAACTCACCATCAATGACTCTGGAGCAGCCGGCAGCGTTCCAGCAGGCTTCTACACCAACAACGAAGACAACTGGAGCTTCTACGGCCGAATCTGGGTGAAAAATTTCAGGCCCTTCGGCGCATTCCACCTGAGACTGCCCGATTCCAGGGTGGCCGGGGCTGGCGCCCTGGGCGTTGCCAACCCCGCCCAGTTCACCTCCCAGAGCGGTGTCGACTGGGTCGCCCGGGCCACCACCAGTTCCCGACTTTGGTGACCTTCCCACAGCGCGTGCAGCGGCGCCTCCGGCAGCTGCATCCCCAGGAACGGGGTGGCTTTCTGGTTGAGGCGTTGGTGGTGAGCGTGATCGTGACCGTTGCCCTACTCGGCACGCTCAGCGTGTTCAATATTTCCTCCCAGCTGCGCAATCGGGCAGGTGAGCGCAGCCAACTCAACGACGCCATCGACGCCGATCTGGCAGCCATTGAGGATCGGGCTGCAGACCTCACCTGTTGCACCGGGGTGTGCAGGCTTGGCTTGGCCGGCGTGACCACAGACAACACGGCCCCCTTCACCCAGCCGTGCAACACCGCCAATCGACGCGACGATCGCTATTTCTACCCTCAACTTGATTCGGATCCGGGGACTGCCGGCAGTGAGGCGGAAACCGTGGATGCCCTCTGCCGGGAACCCGTGCGCGGAATCATCAGCGATGCCGTGTTGATCGCGTTCAACACCATCCCCGTCAATGGCGCCCTCACGACAGCCAATCATGCCCGGACGATCGTGCGCCTCAACAGCGTTCAGAACCAGCTGGGCAATCAGAACATCCTTCAGGTCACTTACACCGACACCAACAGCGGGAACGCGGTCGTGCGCGTCGCGCGCGTTGTGCCACCCATGGCCCGCTTCTGCCCATGACGCGTCCTCGACCTCCCAGCAGCGGCTTCAGCCTTCCGGAAATGTTGATCACGGTGGTGATCCTCGGCGTGATCGCTGCCATTGGAACCGACTCCCTGGTGAACCTCGCCCGGCGCGAGCGCGCCAACTCTGTGACCACCGAACTGACGGGTTGGCTCGATCAGGTGAGTCGCGATGCCAGTCGCTTCAATGCCCAGGCCGGTGGCGCCCTCTGCACCGTGACCATCAGCACCGGCACCGTAGCCGTCGGAGCCCAGCTGGCCAGGATCGAACCCGCTGCCTGCGCCTCCCAAAACATCCTCACGCTGTCGGACCTCTACGCCAACAACGCCAGCGCCACTATCACCGGCACCCCATCCCAGTTTGTGTTCACCCCACGCGGCACCCTCTCCACCACCACCACCAACGCCGCTCTTCCCAACGGCCAGGTGCTGATCAATATCAACGTGAACAATGAGCGTCCCCTCCGCTGCATACGCCTAGTGGGCCTGATCGGGGTGCTGGAGGTGGGGCGCAACAACGCGGCCGCAACGGGTGCCTGCACCGAGTGGGGTCGGGTGTAACGCAATGACCAATCCCGTCTCCAGCCCGAAGCTCTCCAGGCCCCAGGTCACATCCCAGCACGGGTTCACCCTCGTGGAACTGCTGGTGGCCCTGGCGATTAGCGCCCTGTTCGTGCCCCTGATCTGGAGCAGCATTCAGGGAGCCATTCGATTTTTCGAAGCCAACCTCTGGCAGGTGCAGCTTGAGCGTGATCTCAACCGTGTTTCAACCCTTCTCGATGCGGAGGCGGAGGATGCCTGTGTGTTCGGCACCACCGCCGCGCCAGCCGCCTGCGCCGCAGCCGCTCCCGTGTGCGCCGCAGCGGCAAACCAACTGCGCATGCGCGTGACCCTGTTGGATGCCAACAGTGTTCCCACCGGCGCCGATGCGGTGATCCTTTACACCCGCAACACGGCGACCAACGAGCTCCTCCGCTCTGGCCCCCAGATCCTGGCCAACGGCCGGCTCGATCCCGCCAACACCGCCGCCAACGACCAGCTGGTGATGCGTGGCGTCACCGGCTTCGCCGTGACCCCCAACAACGACTGTGACACCGCCACCGTGGCCATTACCGCTACCCCTGTGGCCCCCAACACCTTCACCGCTGCCCAGGGATTCGGCAATCCCGTGACCCGCACTATCAGCCTGCGCACCGGCTCTCGCCCTTATGTGGACTGAGTTGCATCCATGTCCAGCCCCCCCGATGAGCTGCGCCTGCAGGGCGCCTGCGGCAGTTGCCCCAGCAGCACGATGACGCTCGAGATGGGAGTCGCCGAAGTGGTGCAGGTGCTCTGAGCACCACGGGGCACCACTCCGTTGGCTTTTAGGCTCCCCCCAACCGCCCCGCCCCCGTGCTCGACCAGCGCCTCCTGCGCGACAGCCCTGAGCTGATCACCACCCAGCTGGCCCGTCGGGGCATGGCGCTAGACCTCGCTCCTCTTCAGCAAATCGCCCGCCAAGAGCGCGATCTCGAGGAGCAGCGCAGCAACTTTCAAGCCGAGGGCAACCGCATCGGCAAGGCCGTGGGGCAGCTGATCCAGGGCGGATCTGCCCCAAACAGCCCCGAAGTGCAGGCCCTGCGCGATCAGGGCAACGCCATCAAGCAGCAGGTGGCCGCCCTCGAGGAGCAGGAAAAAGCCCTAGAGCTGCAGCTGCGCGATGCCCTATCGGCCCTGCCCAACCTGCCCTCGCCCGAGGCCCCTGATGGTCGCAGCGAAGCCGACAACATCGAGATCAAGCGTTGGGGCAGACCCCGGGTAGAAGACGGCCTGCAGGAGCACTGGCAGATCGGCGAGCGGCTCGGCCTATTTGAAACCGAGCGCTCCGTGCGCATCGCCCAGAGCCGTTTCATCACCCTGATGGGCGCTGGCGCCCGCCTGGAGCGGTCCCTGATCAGCTTCATGCTCGATCTGCACACCGCCAAGGGCTACCGGGAGGTGATGCCGCCGATCCTGGTGAATTCCGCCAGCCTCACCGGTTCGGGCCAGCTGCCCAAATTCGCCGAGGAGAGCTTCCGCTGCGCCGACGACGACCTCTGGCTTACCCCCACCGCCGAGGTGCCAATCACCTCCCTGCACCGCGACGAGGTGATTCCCGCCGAGCAGCTGCCGCTCAAATACGCCGCCTACACCCCCTGCTTCCGCCGCGAAGCCGGCAGCTACGGCCGCGACACCCGCGGCCTGATCCGCCTGCACCAGTTCAACAAGGTGGAGCTCTACTGGTTTTGCCATCCCGACCACTCCGCCGCCGCCCACCAACAAATCACCGCTGACGCGGAAGCCGTGCTGGAAGCCCTCGAGCTGCCCTACCGCAAGATCGAGCTCTGCACCGGTGATATGGGCTTCTCCGCCGCCCGCACCTACGACCTCGAGGTATGGCTGCCCGGCGCCGGCTCCTACCGCGAGATCTCCAGCTGTTCGGTGTGCAACGACTTCCAGTCCCGCCGCTCCGCCATCCGCTTCAAAGATGGCAAAAACACCCGCCTGCTCCACACCCTCAACGGCAGCGGCCTCGCCATCGGCCGCACCATGGCCGCCCTGCTCGAAACCGGCCAGGAGGCCGATGGCTCCGTGCGCCTACCCGCTGCCCTAGTGCCTTACTTCGGTGGTGACACGATCAGCGCGGGGTGAGGGTGGGGGATAGCGCACCGTGACCAACACCTGAACACCCAAGGGGATGGCTACGGCCCAAGGGCACCGACCGGCACCACCACAACCCCATCGGTCCGGCGATAGCCGTACCCCTTGCCGCAGATCACGGCCAGAAACGCCGGTGCCCCCGAGCGTTGGCTGTCGATCTGCTCTGAGAAGCGCTTGAGGTTGGCGGCGGCCTGGTCAACCTGCCCCTCGCCGAGCTTGATCTCGATGGCGCCCCAGCGCCCATCGCGCAGCTGCACGATCGCATCCGCCTCCACCCCGTAGTCATCGCGGTAGTGCAATACCTCTCCTTCCAGGGGTTGGCTGAGCACGCGCAAATCGCGGATCACCAGTGATTCGAACAACTGCCCGAACCACTCAAAATCCTCGAGCAATCGCTCCGCAGCAGCCCCGCTGGCCGCCAGCGCCAGCGATGGGTCGACGAAATGACGCTTTGGGGCCTTGCGCAGCCGCGCCCTCGAACGCAGATGGGGAGCCCAGGCGGGCTGATCTTCGATCACCATCAGCTGCTCCAACGCCTGCAGGTAATCCGTCACGGTGCGCTCATCCAGGGCGCCATCGGCGCCACCGGCATCGGCGGCCAGTGTTGAAAGCCTGGCCTCAGTGGCGCAATGGCGTCCGAGAGAGCGCAACAGTGCCCCCACCCTGGCTGGATCGCGGCGGCGATCCACTCGGCTGATGTCAACCTGCCGCACCTGCACGAGGTAGTCGCGGGCGGCCCGGCTCGCCGCTTTCAGGGGCCTGCCCTGCTGCGCCGGCCAGCCGCCGCGGGCAATCAGCGCACCGAGATCCTGCACGCTCAGCCCTGGATCCGCCACGGCCTGCACCTCGCCAGCAAACAGCTGACGCAGCGACACGGCGCCGTTGGAAACTCCGGATTCGAACAAGCTCATTGGCCGCATGCGCAGGAACCCGAAACGGCCGGCGCCGGTGTGGCGGCTGGCATCTTCCGCCGGCACCGCTGAGCCGGTGAGCAGAAACTGGCCGGGTTGATCGGAGGCATCGACGGCCCTGCGCACCTGATTCCAGAGCTCGGGTGCCACCTGCCACTCATCCAGAAGTCGCGGCCTTGCTCCTTCCAGCACCAGCCTCGGCTCCACCGCCAGGGCCTGCCGCGCGGCCTGGTCGATGTCGAGCAGCACGCGGGAGGCGGATTGCTGCGAGGCCGTCATCGTCTTGCCGCAGGCCTTAGGCCCTTCGATCACCACAGCACCTGCGGATTCCAACAGCTCCCGCAGTTCACCATCCACGATCCGGGGGCTGTAGACAGGCACTCAGGCTCACTAATACGGTAAACAGCGGCATCTTAATGCGGAAAATGCGGAGCTTCGAATCCGGTTTTTGCAGGCAGCATGATGATGCTTTTGCCGACCAGCTGGCGTCAGTCGATGGAGCGCCCCTTGGGCAGGAGTGCCCGTGACCGGCACCTCATGCTCCAAACCAGCTTGCTGCAGCAGGGGTCGATTCCAGGGATGGGCGAATCGATCCTTGAAGGCATGGCCACCGCCCTACGAAGCCCTTGTTGGTGATCTGAGCGGCGCCTACTCACGGCGCATCAACATTCAGCCCCGGCTGATATACCAGGTACTCGATAACGAGCGCAGGGAATACTCATCGAGCCTGCCAGGGTAGATAGGCATGGACGATTGACTGAGGGTTCAGCTAATCGCGCGTATCTAGGCCGCGTATCTAGGCACAGTGACGGAGCCGCCTCACCTACTTCGGGAACAAAAACTGAATCTGGGCCCGGATCGTGACATCACCGAAAAGATCAGGATTCACCACATTTGCATAAGCCTGCAGCGACGCATTGATCGGTTGCTTGCCGATGCGAAACAAGCGGCCCACACCGCCGCCCACAGGCAGAATCCACTGGTCGCCACTGGTCGCCCGCCAGTTGGCGGTGATGATCGGCGAGGTCACCAGATACCAGCCGTGGGGCAGGTTGAAGTTAATGAAGGGCTGCAGCAGGAAAGCACTCACCGAGCTGCGATCGCTTTTGCCCGCAAACGACCAGACGTTGTTCACCAGCGCCCCAGCCACCCAGGGGCCCTTGCTGTACACCGCCACCGCCGCCGGCCCCGCAGACCACTTACCCCGGCCCAGGCTGCTATCGCTAGCCGTTGGTAATACAAGCGTGGGGCCAAAACCAAAGGTCCAAGCGCCCCTGCCCTTGGGCACGAAGAAGAAGCTGGGGTTGAGATCGCCGATGCCATTTTGAATGCCCGTTGCCGTCGGCTGGCTCAGCACCGGCAGAATCGTGCGGGTCACCAAAGTGAGATTCGGGCTGAGCGAAAACGGCACCACTGGCTGAATATTCAGCAGGCTCTGGGTTTGGTCTTCATTGGGCCCAATGCCCGGAGTGAGGTTGTACTGAAACGGAACACTGACCAAATTCGAGATCGGGTTCTGGGCCTCAGTGGCCAGCGCCTCGGTTTGGGCTTCTTGCACTGCTTCTTGCACTGCTTCCTGCTCTGCTGCGGCGGGCAGTTGCAGCAAGGTGGCGCAGATCAGGGCACTCAAATAGCGCGTCATATGGGTAAAAACAACTACTGCTGAGGCGGGATCTTAAGGGTCGAGCTGCTGCTGCCACGGCCCGGATTCGGCGGGGGAACACACGGCCGCAGCAACTGGACTTAGCCAAGACTTAGTTCAGCGTTTAAGCGTGCATGCCGCCCCCCTGGCCCCAAGCAAACCCAGCACAATGGATGCATAAATAGCGGGGCCTGGATGGGCGTTCTCACAGCACTGGCGATCCTGGCGGGGCTGATCGTGGTGCACGAGGCGGGGCATTTCTTTGCCGCCACCTTGCAGGGAATCCGCGTCAGCAGCTTTTCGATCGGCTTTGGGCCGGTGCTGATCGAGCGCCAGCGCCGCGGTGTGCAATTCGCCCTAAGGGCCATTCCCCTGGGCGGCTTCGTGGCCTTTCCCGATGACGATGAAGACAGCCCCATCCCCAAAAACGACCCCAACCTGCTGAGCAACCGGCCCCTAGCCCAGCGGGCCCTGGTGATCGCCGCCGGCGTGTTGGCCAACTTGGTGCTCGCCTATGCGGTGCTACTCGGCCAGGGCCTAGTGCTCGGCATACCCGCCGGTTTCAGCGCCAGCCCCGGCGTGCTGGTGAGTGGCGTGCAACCCGGCCTAGCCGCTGCTGCTGCCGGCCTCCAGCCGGGCGACCGCATCTTGAGCCTCAATGGCAGCGATCTGGGCGGCGGCCAAAGCGCCGTTGCCGCCTTGGTGGAGCGCATCAAGGCCGCCCCCGAGCAAACCCTGCGCCTCGAAGCCGAGCGCAACGGCCAAACCCTGCCTCTAGATCTCACCCCCGCCGATCTCGGCGGCGTTGGCCGCATCGGCGCCCAGCTGCAACCCAATGGCACCGAGGCCTTCCGCCCCGCCCGCACGCCCCTGGAGCCCTTCCGCCAGGCCAACCACGACTTCGCCGCTCTCACCAGCCGCACCGTGGAAGGGTTCGTGACCCTCGCCACCCACTTCGGCGAGACCGCCGGCCAAGTATCTGGCCCCGTAAAAATTGTGGAAATGGGGGCGTCGCTGGCCAAGCAGGGCGGCAGCAGCCTGTTCATCTTCACCGCCTTGATCTCAATCAACCTGGCGGTGCTCAATGCCCTGCCGCTACCCCTGCTCGATGGCGGTCAGTTCGTGTTTCTGCTGCTCGAGGGCCTGCGGGGTAAGCCCCTGCCCGAGCGCTTTCAGATGGCTTTCATGCAGTCGGGCTTTGTCTTCCTGGTGGGCTTGAGCGTGGTGCTGATCGTCAAGGACACCTCCCAGCTGCCGGTCGTGCAGCAGCTGCTTGGGCGCTGAGCCTCACCGCCGCAAGGTAAGATTGAAAGCACTTATCCGATCGCAGTTCAGGCCGCATGGCGAAGAAGTCGATGATTGCGCGCGATGTCAAGCGCAAGAAGATGGTTGAGCGTTTTGCCGCCAAGCGCTCTGCCCTCAAGGCAGCCTTCGACGCCGCTGCAGGTCCCATGGAGCGTCTGGAAATCCACCGTAAAATCCAGCTGCTGCCCCGCAACAGCGCTCCCAACCGCGTACGCAACCGCTGCTGGGCCACCGGCAAGCCCCGGGGCTACTACCGCGATTTCGGTCTGTGCCGCAACCAGCTGCGCGAGCGTGCCCACAAGGGTGAGCTGCCTGGAGTGGTCAAGTCTTCCTGGTAATCAGCCAAAGATTCCCAAGGCGCCTACGGGCGCTTTTTTTATGGCCAAGAAAGCCCATAAACGCGATAAAAAGCGAAGGATGCCCCAGTAGTAACTGCCTAAATGCGAGAATGGTCCCTGACAACAACAGGACATAAGCGCACGTGCAAGGACAAACTCAGTCGATCTCCTTCGATGGTCGGGAGATCCGGCTGACCACCGGTCGTTTCGCCCCCCAGGCTGGGGGCTCGGTGATGGTTGAGTGTGGTGATACCTCGGTTTTGGTCACCGCCACCCGCTCCGGCGGTCGCCCAGGCATCGATTTTCTGCCCCTAACCTGCGATTACGAAGAGCGTCTCTACGCCGCTGGGCGCATCCCTGGCAGCTTTTTCCGTCGCGAAGGCCGTCCCTCTGAGCGAGCGATTCTCACCTGCCGCCTGATCGATCGGCCGATCCGGCCCCTATTCCCCAGCTGGATGCGCGACGACATCCAGATCGTGGCCACCTGCCTCTCCCTCGATGAGCGCGTGCCACCCGATGTGCTCGCAGTCACCGGCGCCTCGATGGCAACCCTGCTGGCCGGCATTCCCTTCTATGGCCCCATGGCCACCGTGCGGGTGGGTCTGCTCGGCGACGACTTCGTGCTCAACCCGAGCTTCCGTGAAATCGAGCGCAGCGAGCTTGATCTGGTGGTAGCTGGCACGCCCCAGGGCGTGGTGATGGTGGAAGCCGGTGCCAACCAGCTGCCCGAGCAAGACGTGATCGAAGCGATCGACTTCGGCTACGAAGCGGTGTGCGAACTGATCAAGGCGCAGCAAAACCTGCTCAAGGAGCTCGGCATCGAGCAGGTGATCCCCGAACCTCAGGTCATCGACCCCACCCTGCCCAACTTCCTTGAAAAGGAATGTGCCGGTGGCATTGGTGAGGTGCTCAAGCAGTTCTCCCAAACCAAAACCGAACGCGACGAGAAGCTCGACGCCATCAAGGCCGAAGTGAGCCAGAAGATCTCCGCCCTAGCCGAAGACGACCCGATTCGCTCCGCTTCCAGCGGCAAGGCCCTGGGCAACAGCTACAAGGACCTGACCAAAAAGCTGATGCGCGCCCAGATCCTCCAGGAGGGCAAGCGTGTCGATGGCCGCAACCTTGATGAAGTGCGGCCGATCAGCGCCGCGGCCGGCGTACTGCCCAAGCGGGTGCACGGCTCAGCGTTGTTCCAGCGCGGCCTCACCCAGGTGCTCTCCTGCGCCACCCTCGGCACCCCGAGCGACTCCCAGGAAATGGACGACCTCAACCCGTCCACCGAGAAGCACTACCTCCACCACTACAACTTCCCCCCCTACTCCACCGGCGAAACCAAGCCGATGCGCTCCCCCGGCCGCCGCGAAATTGGCCACGGCGCCCTGGCTGAACGGGCGATTGTGCCCGTGCTGCCCAACAAGGAGTCCTTCCCCTACGTGCTGCGCGTGGTGTCGGAGTGCCTCAGCTCAAACGGCTCCACCTCGATGGGTTCGGTGTGCGGCAGCACCCTCGCCCTGATGGATGCGGGCGTGCCCCTTAAGGCACCAGTGAGCGGAGCCGCCATGGGCCTGATCAAGGAGGGCGAGGAGGTGCGCATCCTCACCGACATCCAAGGCATCGAAGATTTCCTTGGCGACATGGACTTCAAGGTGGCCGGCACCGAAAAGGGCATCACCGCCCTGCAGATGGACATGAAGATCACGGGTCTAGATATGAAAACCGTGGCTGAAGCCGTTAACCAGGCTCGCCCTGCCAGGCTGCACATCCTCGAGAAGATGCTCGAGGCGATCGACAAGCCCCGCGACACCATGTCGCCCCACGCCCCACGCCTGCTCAGCTTCCGCATTGATCCGGAACTGATCGGCACCGTGATCGGCCCCGGCGGCCGCACGATCAAGGGCATCACAGAGCGCACCAACACCAAGATCGACATCGAAGATGGCGGCATCGTCACGATTGCCAGCCACGATGGCGCTGCCGCCGAAGAGGCCCAGCGCATCATCGAAGGCCTCACCCGTCGCATCAGCGAAGGCGAGGTATTCAGCGGTGCCGTAACCCGCGTGATCCCGATCGGTGCCTTCGTGGAGATCCTGCCCGGCAAGGAAGGGATGATTCACATCTCCCAACTCTCCGAAGCCCGAGTAGAGAAGGTGGAAGATGTGGTGAATGTGGGTGATCAGGTAACCGTGCGCGTACGCGAAATCGACAACCGCGGCCGCATCAACCTCACCCTGCGCGGTGTGCCCCAAAGCGAAGCCCCTGCACCGGAGTGATTGAAAGGGAGGGCGGCTAACTAGCCCTTTCTAAATTTGGCCTCGAGCACTTAGAGCCGGCCCTGCAAGGCCGGCTTTTTTGTTGGAAACCAGCGCATGAATGAGCTCGCCTTAGCGCCAACTAAAAACTGAAGACCAGGGAGGGTCAAACAACATTTTTCGAGGCGGGCTAAGTCCTAGCTAAGTCCACCAGCAAAAAACGACCACTCCCCTCCAGCAATCACCCTCTGGCCCTCAAACAACAAAACCAGGATCAATCACAGCCATCGCAGCCGCCGCCTCTTCGCACAATTCGGCGTGGGCTAGGCCGTGGCTGGCGATTAGACAGCCGGCCTGGCGTACGTCACCGCTGTTGTAGGCCAGGGCGCGGCCATCGGCATGGCTGAAAGCGCCACCGGCGGCGCGCAACACCGCCTCAGGAGCAGCCATATCCCAATCCTTCGGGGCGCTCTTGCCCGACAGGGAGATATAGAGATCCGTCTCGCCGCGCAGGATCGTGGCCACCTTGCCGCCCACGCTGCCGATCGCCTTGGTGTCGCCCAGGGCCAGGGCCGCAAGCAGCTGCTCGAGCCGCTGGTCGCGGTGGTTGCGGCTGGCTACCAGCACCAGCTCCCCCAGGGCGCGGCGGCCGCTGAAGCGCACGGGCGAGCGCACACCAGCGCGGTTTTCGCACCAGGCCTCTCCTGCCGAGCCCGCCAACCCCGGCATCACGCCCAGCCACAGCTCCTCCAGCTCCGGCAGCAGCACCACCCCCAGCACCGGCTCGCCGCCGTGCACCAGGGCCAGATGCACCGCATATTCGCCCGTGCCCTGCAGAAAGTCTTTAGTGCCATCGAGGGGATCGAGGATCCACAGCCACTCCGCCGCCAGGGGCTCGCCTTCAGTGAGCTGCTCCTTGGCGGTTTCCTCGCTCAGCACGGTCCACGCGGCCATGGGGAAGGCTGCGGCCAGGCCCTCCAGCAACCACTGGTTCACCGCCAGATCCGCCGCACTCACCGGACCCTCGCCGCCCTCATCCACGCTCAACGCCGGCGGGAAGCCATAGGGGGGCTGCTCGACGCGGCCGTAGGCCAGCAGGATGTCTGCCGCGCCCCAGCTAAGCCGCCGCAGCTCCACAAGCAAGCCTTCGAGCGCAATGCCTGAGGGCAGGGGGAGGGCAGCCGGCATCATGGGTGGGCAGGGCTCAGCATTTTGCAGGAGCCCACCCCAAGCCGTGCAAGCCCCCGAACCCGCCCCCGGCGTGCTCTACCTGGTGGGCACCCCCATCGGCAACCTGGCCGACCTCTCACCCCGCGCCCGCCAGGTGCTCGCCGGCGTGCAGCGCATCGCCTGCGAAGACACCCGCCGCAGCGGCCTGCTGCTGCATCAACTCGGCCTACGCCATAAGGAGCAGGGGCCGCGGCTGGTGAGCTTCCACGCCCACAACCAAACCGCCCGCATCCCCGAACTACTCGCGGCCCTCGCCGCCGGCGAAGCCCTGGCCGTGATCAGTGACGCCGGGCTGCCGGGCATCTCCGATCCTGGCGAGGTGCTGGTGGCGGCCGCCCGCACGGCTGGGCACAACGTGATCTGCATCCCCGGCCCCAGCGCCGTCACCACCGCGCTGGTGAGCAGTGGCCTGCCGTGCGGCCGCTTCTGCTTTGAGGGCTTCCTGCCGCCCAAGACCAACCAGCGCCGTCAGCGACTGCAGGAATTGCAAGCTGAGCAGCGCACCATGGTGCTGTTTGAAGCCCCGCACCGGCTGCTCGATCTGCTCGACGATCTGCTGGCGGTGCTGGGTGATCGGCCCCTGCGCGTCGCCCGCGAACTCACCAAAAAGCACGAAGAGCAGGTGGGCCCCAGCGTGAGCGCAGCCATCGAACACTTCCGCCGCACGCCGCCCCAGGGGGAATGCACCCTGGTGTTGGCAGGCGCCCTGCCGCCAGAGCCCCTGGCCTGGGATAGCGCTGCCCTCAGCGCCGAGCTCCAGGAGCTGCAGCGGGCCGGCCACAGCAGCAACGCCGCCGCCAAGCTGCTGGCCGAGCGCACCGGCCACAGCAAGCGGGAGCTTTACGCCCTGCTGCACCAGGAGTCCTGACCGGGCAGACTGCCGCCAGAGAGTTCTCCTGTTGCCCTGATGGTCTTGCGCCTGCGCCTGCTTGCATCCAGCCTGCTGGGCGGTGGCTTGCTGCTCGCGATTCTCTGCCTGGGTGCTCAAAACCTCGACCAGCGCCCCAGCCTCAACTTGGGCTTTGCCCGCAGCACCCCTCTGCCAGCCGGTTTTCTGGTGGGAATTGCTCTAGTAATTGGCGTACTCAGTGGCGGCTGCAGCGCCGCCCTGCTCGCCCCCCGCAACGAGCAACTGCCCGGTGATTAACTGCCTGGCAATTAACTGACTGTCAATTAACTGCCTGGCCGATTAACTGCCTGGCAAAGAGTAGAGGCTGCCCTCCATCACAACCCGGCTGATGCCCTGGGCGATCAAGTAGGGCGCCGTGCGCTCCAGGATGCGAGTGTCTGGCACCTTGATCACCCGCTGGGTGCGGCCGCAGTGGCGTTTGGCCTGGCGGGGATTAGCAAACACCATCAGGGCCTGCCGCTCCTCTTCGCCATCGGGTAACTGGCCAAGTTCGGGGAAGTCCTTGAGCGGCTTGGCTTGGAGCTCCACTGTTTTGTCCACCAGCATGTAGACGCTGGCTGGAAGGGGCGCATCTGCGAGCGGCTGGCATTGGGCCAGCTCACCAACGTGATCCACCAGCAACAGCGGCACGGCCACAAACTGGTCGGCTAGGTCGTCGTCAGCGAAGTCGAGTTCATTGGCGTCATCGCCAAAATCATCGGCGTCATCGATTGCCAGCACCGCATGGTCTTCGTCGTCGCCGGCCGGCTCTGGCAGCTCAGGCTCTGCCAGCTCAAGCGCAGGGGGTTCAGGCTCTAGGGGTTCAGGCTCCAAGAGTTCAGGCTCTGATGGAGCTAGTTCTGGAGCGGCTTGTTCTGGAGCAGCTGGTTCTAGAGCAGGTTGTTCTTGTGAAACTTTGAGCGGCCGAATGCGTTGCTGCTTGAGCTGCTCGTATTCAGCTGGATCTAGACCAGCCTTCACCACGCGGCTCACCGTGTTGGTGCTGCAGCCATAGGCCTCTGCCAGTTCGGCGCTGACTTCACCAGCGCGGTAGCGAGCCACGATCTCGATCTTCTGGCTGTCAGTGAGCCGGGTGGCAGCCATGGGGCGAGAGTTGCGCAGCAGACCAGTGTAGGCCTAAAGAGCCAGCAGGTTTAGGGGGTTGGTGGCTTGACGTTCGGGCAGCTGGCACCGTTGAACCTCGAGGCGATGCGCGCTGAGCCCTCTTGATAGATCTTCTGGGCTTTTTGGGTATCACCCGCAGCCTGGGCGGCACTGAGCTTGCCGGCAAATATGCCGCAGGCCTCATCCAAGCTCACAGCCTGGGCGCCCAAGGGAGCCGCCAGGGCCAGCAGGCCAGCAGCAGAAAAAAGCAGGGCGAGCCGCATTTCAAAAAAGATCACTACAACTACTTTGGCGCCAGGGCAGCAGTTGTGTGGCCCCCACCTGCTGAGCGATCATGGCAACGGCTGCTCCCTTAGCTCAGCCGGATAGAGCAGCTGCCTTCTAAGCAGCCGGTCGTTGGTTCGAATCCAACAGGGGGCGTTACCAAAAGCCAAGCGGGATCTAGGGTTTCTCCCTGTCCTGGCTTGGCTTTTTATTTGCCGTCTCATTCTGCGAGATAGCCCAGAATCCCTCTGGATTCGTCAGGGTCGGCTAGTTTTTCCCACAGATTTCCCACCGAGGGGGAAATGGGGCAAAAGCGACTGGGATGGTTGGCGGACCTGAGCGTGGCCTTCAAGCGGCACCGTCAAGGCCGATCTGGCTGGTTCATTGAGCTGAAAGGCGACCGCCTCAGGGTCCGCTCCACCGAGCTGCCGCCACGACCCGATGAGGCGGCCGACGCCCCACTAAGACGCCGCGACGCCTGGCTGAGCACACCCGCAGGGCCGGCCATGTTCAAAGACGCCCTGGCTGAAGCCTGCGCCCTTTTTGATTCGGTGATTGCAGGGACCTGGAGGTGGCCCGACCCCGACGCTCTCCCAACCGAAGGGAAAGCCGGGCAGCTGGCCCCGGCCACACTCCAGCGGCTCACCGATCGGCTCAAGGCCGCCCTAGTGGGCGAGCGCATTGGGATGAGCACCTGGAACCGCACCTACCTCCCCTATCTGAATCGGCTGGTGGAGGTGGCCGGCTCCAGGGCCTGGCCCGATGAAAGCGATCTTTTGGAGGCCGTGCTGCGCAACTGGGAGCCCAACGGCAGGGCCCGGCAAATGGCCCACGACCGCATCCGTGCCCTGTGGAAGCAAGCCGGCTGGGAATGGCCGGAAACCATCGTGGCGATGCGTGGCAATGGCAAGGCCGCTGCCGCTGCCGAAGGTGTGCGGGCTTTCAACGATCCAGAGATTCAGGAACTACGCGCCAGACTCCTGCGCAGCTATCGCCTCACACCCGCCGATCTGGTGGCTTGGGATTGCCTGATCGCGTTCGGGCTACGCCCCGCAGAGCTGCAGGGCCTGGAGCTGCGGACCGATGAGGGATTGCCCCTCGCCCAAGTCACTCGCACCAAGCGCAGCAGCAAAGGCTCCAGCGGTCCCAGAGCAGTGCCGGCAGTCCCGCCGGAAGACTGGCCCGCTGATTGCTTTGATCTGGTGCAGCGATTCCAGGAGCATGGCCTGCCGCCAGGGATGGTGGCGGCTCGATCACCAGGAGAGGTGCTGGGCCAGCAGCTGGCCCGCCTGATGGATCGGCAGCCAATGGAGATCGAGCTGCCGCGCGAGCTGACGCCCTACGGGCTGCGCCATGCGTTCGCCCTGCGCTTGGGCCTGCAGTTGGGACTCCATGTCAGAGAGAGCGCGCAGCTGATGGGGCACAGCCCCCAGGTTCACCTGTCCACTTATGGGCGCCGATTGGATGCACCGAAGCTGCTGGCCACCGTGCGGGATCGGGTGATGGCTCGCTGATTTCCACAATTCCCCAGCGACGACTAAAACAGCAAGGGATAAAGAATCCCCAGGTTTCGACTAGACGCCGCAGTTAGTTTCAGGGTTTTCCACTAACTGGGGAAAGCCGAAGAAGCCCGATTAAATCTGCAAAAACGAGGTCCATAGGTTGAACGGGACAGCTCGTTATTAACCATGGCTTTCACCCTCACAACCACCGAAGCCGCCCAAGCGATTCGGCTTTCCCCCGCCACCCTGGCCCGCCTCCGAGCTGAAGGCGTTCTGAAAGCAGGTGTTCACTACCGCGCCGTAGGTGCAGGGCTGAAGCGTCCGCCGCTGCTCTGGAACGCCGAAGCCTGCGAAACAGCCTTGGCTCAGCGCAGCCGCCGGGTTCTGGCCTGATGAACGCCGCCCAGCGCAAAGGGCCCCCGATGGAGGCCCAGTGCGTCGCCGGCAGGGGACCGGCAATCAACCAACCGCAACCGTCTGGGGACGTTGCTGCAATGCAATCTAATTCGAGATCATTAGACCATCACGCACAGGCCGCCGCCGAACCTGAGCGGACCCTGCCCAATCACCCCGCAGAGCAGTTTCTGCAGCTGCTGGGCAAAGACCCCGGCCAGACCTACTTCCGCACAGTCCGGCACGGCAAGGGAGCCAACCGCAGCCGCAGGGGCAAAGACCTACACGGCTTCGACCTGCAGGCCCTGGCCCGCGACAACCAGGCGGGTGAGTCGATCTACTTCGTCACCGGCAACAGCACCACCGCATCAGGCAAGGCCGGCGGCGTCGAGAACGAGGACGTAACGAGCTGCCCCGCGTTGTTTGCTGAATGGGACGACAGGCCGATCGAGTGGCAACTGCAGGCCTGGCTAGAGCTGGGGTTGCCCGAGCCAACCATCCAGTTGTTGACAGGCAACAAGTCGGTGCACTGCTACTGGCTGCTAACCGAGGCCATGGAGAAAGCGCAGTGGCGGCCGCTGCAGGCCCAGCTGATTGACCATTGCGGCTCCGATCAGAAGTGCAAGAACGAAGCCCGCCTGATGCGGCTGCCTGGCTTCGCCTACATCGACAAGAAAACCGGCCAGCCCAACGGGAAGGTGGCCGAAGTGGTGCACACCAGCGCCACCCGCTACAGCCCAGAGCAGATCGAAGCCTGTCTGCCCTCGCTGTTGACCCCACCGCCAGCAGCACCCGCGAAACCGCCAGCCCGAGGCCTGCCCCATCGCACCCTGCAGGAGATCGAGGCCGCCGCAGCCTGCATCCCCGAGCGGGTGGTGGGGGGCAACACCTACGAGCCCAGCCGCCGTGCCCTATGTGGTTGCGCAGCCGCCCTGGCGGAGATTGGCCTGCCTGAGGAGCAGGCCCTCGACCTGCTGGCCAGCAAGTGGCCAGACCGCGCTACAGCCAAGCAAGTGCTCCACAGCAGCAGCACCCGCGAGGCCGCTTCGTTTTGGGCAATAGCGGGTGAGCACGGTTTCAGCCTTGCCAGGAGCGCCACCAATAACAAGGTGGTTCCGCTCAAATCGAAGCGGAAACAACACCAGGCGCCCGAGCCCAAGCACAGCCGTTTACTAACGATGGCTGAGGTTGCCGAGCGACTGCGCGAAGCGATCAGCGAAGGCATGGGCGGCGCTGATCTGGCCGCCCTGGTGGCCGAGCTGGCCGCAGCAGCGGAACAAGCATCATTCGACGTTCAGCGGATGGCCGAAGCGATCCGCGCCGAGCAACTGCAGGTAGTGGCCGTTGCCGTTGAGGCGCAGCAGATCGCCGCCGAGCACGACCGTCAAGAGATTGGCGAGTTGCTCAGTGCTGGCTACCTGCTGCCCCCCAGCATTGCCGCAGCGATCGAAACCCGCTCCCGCTACCTGCCCTGCTGTGGCCCATCGGCTGTGCTGCCATTCCTGGCAACAGTGGCCGGCCTGGTGAAGTTGGGAACCGAGGTTGAGGGCTGCGCAGTCGCTGGCTACCGCGTACCCATAAACCTGTTCGCCTGCCTGGTGGGGCGATCTGGGGCGAAGAAGTCGCCTATCGGTCGGCTGCTGGTGGAAGCGCCAACCGCTGGCCTTCGGGCTGAGCTGGCCCACGCCAACCAACGCGAGCGCGCGGCCTGGGAACAGGAGTGCCGCGAGATGAAGAAAGGCGAGGCCAAGCCAGCCGCGCCAACCCCTAAACGCCTGAGCGTTTCCGACTTCACCGGGGAGGCCCTGGCCGCACAACTGCAGACACAGGAGGCCGCCGGCCTGGGCCTGCTGGTGAACCGCGATGAACTGAGCGGACTATTCGGATCGCTGAACGCCTACCGGGGAGGCAGGGGAGCCGATGAGCAGCAGTTGCTTGAGCTGTTCGACGGCAGCGGGCTCAGCAGCCTGCGGATCGTGGGAGACCGCCACTACAGCCGCAGCCAGCTGAGCATCTGGGGCAGCACCCAACCCGATGTGCTGCGGCAGCTGGTGGCCGATGGCGACGCCTCAGGCCTGTGGGCTCGCTTCCTGTTTGTGCCGCTGCCTGAGCGGGCCATACCGCTGCCGATGAGCACCAGCGCCGCCGAGGTGGGAGAGGTGGAAGCCGCAGCGCAAACCCTGGCCGACGCCTGCAGCGCCGTCTATCGGCTGCCACGCCACACCTACCGGCTGGCACCAGCAGCGGCTGAGAGCTTCGCTCACTACGAGCTGAACCGGCAGCGGGCTGCCCTAGGAGCCACCATCGGCGCCCAGTCCGCGCTTTACGGCAAGTCGGCCGGCAAGGTGCTCAGGGTGGCCGGTGTCCTGCACCTGCTGCGCATCGCCGCCGGGGAGGCAAACAGCGGCGCCCTGATCGAACAGGCCACCATCGAGCAAGCCGCCGCCCTGGTGGATCACCTTGATGCCTGGGCGCTAGGGCTCCATGCCGAGGTTGCAGCTGGTGGCGTGGGCCAGCTGATGCGCACCGTTCATCGGGTGGCCGAAGCAGTTGCCGCGCCGATCCGGTGGAAGGAACTGGCAGTAAGGCTGAGCGCCAAGGCCAGGAAGGAAACCGACGCCGCAGCGTTTGCCGAGGCCGCCCGAGCCCTGGCCGCTGCTGGCTACGGGGAGGTGGAGGTGGGCAAGCGGCAAGCGGTCAGCTACCGGGCCACCTGTGCCCTGCCCTGAAGGTTGGTTGGTTGGCTGAAGGTTGGCGATGCAGCCAACCTTAAAAAGTAAGTCCCTCACAGGGAAGTAGGCCTGAAGGTTGGTTGGTTGGCTGTTTTTGATGTTTTTCCTGCTCACTGTGCTTTCAGTCATTTTTCACGTTCAAAACCGCCAACCAACCAACCAACCAACCTTCAGCACCAAACCGCCTGCAGCGCAAGGGATGTAAAGGTTGGCAGGGCAGCCAACCTAAGAACCAACCGCCAACCTTCAGGCCAACCGCCAACCATCGGCACCCGCCTGATCCGTGCTCGCTGATAGGCGCTGAGGGGCTAGCTGGGCCGATCCCCTTCGATCCCCCCGCTGGCCTAGTCGCCCCCTTGCGCCTGGGCCCAGGTGCGCGATAATGCAGGGACGCCATGAGCGAGGCCAGCAGCAGGCCCCCAGGACGTTCCCCAATCAATGAACCGCACTGCCCTATTGGCGGCACGGTTGCGCGATCTGCAGGCCCGCTCCGAAGCCACTGATCACGCTGCCGAGCGGCGTCCCATGGAGTGGTGTAACTCGGGGGGATCAGCCCCGGCGTAGCCGGGGCTGACGGCTCGCCTCCCTCAGACATCAGCTGTGGCAATGGGTGGGCCGGTCTGTGACCCTG
>NZ_JAGQCO010000010.1:0-59636 GCF_024346235.1 Cyanobium sp. BA5m-21 | reverse complement strand
AGCAGTATCAGTAGCTCCCGGCTATCCATTCGCAAGGGCTGTAGTCCAGTGCTCAGCCTCCCGATGGCGGCCTGCAGGATCTCGAAGGCAGTGAACAGAATGAAGGCTGCAATAGCCAGGGCACCCACCGCTTCATACTTGTGGTGCCCGTATGGATGGTCCCGGTCTGGTTCGGGATCCGAAAGTCCGTTGGTCACTAGTCCCAACAGACTTGAAAATCCGTCAGTGGCACTGTGCATGGCATCCGCCAGCACGGCTAGCGAGCCACTCAAGAGCCCCAGCAGCAATTTCAACAGCGTCATGCTGATGTTGACGGCCAAGGCCACCAGCAGCACTCGCTTCACCTGCTCGCGGGTGTCCTGGCGAACCTCCGTTGGGTTGTCCCTTACTCCTGGAGCTGGCAAGGCAGACCCCCAACACGCGCCCAAGCTATTGGCATTTGACACCTGCGCAGCGTCTCAAGCTGAGCTAAAGATGCATCAGCTTGTCCAGCGCCGTTGACGCCGCCGGTGACCCTCCCCCAGCTCGCCAGGTTAGCCATGGTCCGCCAGGCCATGCCCACGACCCTCATACCTTGGCTGCCGGCTATCGGCACCGGGGTCATGGGCTGGTTTGCCCTCGATGGGCTGCTGCGGTTGAGCCACCTGCCCATCGCCTCTGGCCTCACCTTGGCGGGCCTGGGCCTGGGTGCTTCACTGCTACGCCGCCGCCAACCCCGGGGGCCAGCCCCTACGGATGTGCCCGGCTGGCTGGGGCGCCTGGAGCAACTTGAGGGCCAGTTTTTACGGTTGGCAGGGGAGTCAACCCCAGCCAAGGCTGAGCTAGCCAGCCGGATGCGCAAGAACCAACTGGCAACCCTGCGCCAGGAGCTGGATCGGCAGGGCTTGCAGTTGGCCTTAGTGGGTACCTGTCCTCCGGCTCTGGCTCTGCAACCAGATCTGATCGAGGCCCTGCGTGGTGCCGAGACACTTCAGTTGCACTGGGCCCACCCCTTGCCGGCCTGGAGTAACGATTGGTCTTGGCCTGAAGCATTTGCAGCCTGCGACCTGCTGATCCACCATCTGCGCACGCCTCTCTCAGCTGCCGATCTGCGCTGGCTCGAGGCCCTACCCGCCGCTCAGCCCGCCTGGCTGCTGGTGGAATTCAACAGAGGTGACCAGACTCTCGAAGCTCTGGCCTCTGAATTGCGCTCCCAGCTTGGACAGGATCTTTCCCAGCGTCTGCTCTTTTGGAATGGCCTTTCCACGACGCTTACAGCCAGCATTTCGCCCCTAGCCCGGCAGCTCGCCAGTGCCGGAGCGGAGCTGCGCCGCGGCCGCCAGCTGCGTCGTCTTGAGCAATTGCATGGCCTTTGGCAGTGCGATCTTGAGCAGCTGCGGCGGCAGCACTTTCTGCCACTGCAGCGGCGCACCCAGTGGCTGGTGGCGGCCGGGGTGGTGGCGGCGCCCCTGCCGAGCCTCGATCTGCTGGTGCTGGCGGTGGCTAATGGCTTGATGTTGCGCGAGATGGCTCGCCTCTGGGATTGCCCCTGGACTTTCGAGCAGCTGCAGGCCGCCGCTAGCGAACTCGCCAAGGCAGCACTCGCCCAAGGGGTGGTGGAGTGGAGCAGCCAGCTACTTACTGGCCTGGTCAAGTTGCACGGCGCCAGCTGGCTGGTGGGGGGGGCTTTGCAGGCGCTCAGCGCCGCCTATCTCACCCGGGTTGTGGCAAGGTCCATGGCTGACATGTTGGCCCTCTCGGCGGGGGTGAGCGAGCCTGATCTCGCCGAGATCAAACGCCAGGCACCCCTGTTGGTGGCCAAGGCAGCGGCGGCTGAAAAACTCGACTGGCCTGCCTTTCTCGAGCAGGGCCGGCAATGGCTTCGCAACCTGCCCCCTGCCGGCATGGACGGCTCAGATCTGATGGCAGCGGAGCCAACCCCTTGATTGCCATCGATCAGCGGGTGCTGTTTGCCTTTCTTCTCACCCTGGCAGCTGGCCTTTGCACCGGGCTCGGCAGTTTGCTTGGCCTGGTGTCGAGGCGATTCAGCCCCAAGTTGCTCAGTTTGTCGTTGAGCTTTTCGGCTGGCGTGATGATTTTTGTCTCCTTTGTGGAGATATTTCCCAAGGCCAGGCAAGCGCTGGCCCTTGGGCTTGGAGCGACTACCGGCTATGCGGTCACCGTGCTGGCGTTTTTTGCTGGCATGGTGGTGATTGCCTTGATCGACAATGCCCTACCCAGCCATGATCTGACCCTTCCTGAGGCCAACTTTCCCAGGGCCCAGTCCCAGACCTTGCTGCGCACAGGTTTGTTTTCGGCCCTGGCGATTGGAATCCACAATTTTCCAGAGGGTTTAGCCACCTTTGTTGGTGCCCTCTCAAGTCCCAAGCTTGGCATCAGCATCGCCATTGCCATCGCGATCCACAACATTCCCGAGGGCCTGGCTATTTCAGCTCCGGTGTATTACGCCACTGGGAGCCGCCGCACTGCTTTTTGGGTGTCTTTCGCCTCAGGGCTTGCCGAGCCCATCGGTGCAGTGGTGGGCTACGTCTTTTTAAGAACATTCCTCAGCGACACGGTGATGGGATTGGTTTTTGCCAGCGTTGCCGGATTGATGGTTTACATCTGCTTCGACGAATTGCTGCCTGCCGCCCAGCGCACCGGGGCCCATCACCACGTGATGATTGCTGGCCTCTCGGCAGGAATGGTGGTGATGAGTGTCAGCTTGGTGCTGCTGGCCTGAGGTGAACCAGCTCCCCAGCCGAGATCCAGCTGCGCCGGGCGCAGATCAGAGCTGGCCCTGGTGGCCGCTGTTGCCGCTCTACCCCTACGGACGCCGCCGCACCTTGGTGCGCGAATTGATCCCTGGCCAGGTCTGGAGTTTCGAGCAGCTCCAAGGGGTGTTTTACGTGGCCGTGCCGATCCGGATGACGGTGGTGCATTTGCGGGGTGGTCTGTTGCTCTATGCCCCTGTGCCCCCCACGGGAGAGGTGCGGGCAGCTCTTGCCGAGCTGGAGCACCGCTACGGGCCCGTTTGCACGATCGTGCTGCCCACCAGCTCTGGCCTCGAGCACAAGCTGCCGGTGCCGGCGATGGCAAGGGCGTTCCCCGCTGCTGAGGTGTGGGTGACACCACGGCAGTGGAGCTTCCCCTTACCGCTGCCGCTGGCTTGGCTGGGGTTCCCGGCCCAGCGCACCCGGGTGCTGTTTGAGCAGGGGCTTCCCCATGCTGATGAACTGCACTGGCTACCGCTCGGGCCCCTAGACCTAGGCCTGGGCACCTTCATGGAGGCGGCCTGCCTGCACCGCGCTAGCGGTTGCCTGCTGCTCACCGATGCCCTAGTGGCCATCAGCGAGCAGCCCCCAGAGCTATTTGATGCCGATCCGACGCCGCTGCTTTTCCATGCCAGGGATCGCGGTGATGCGCCCTTGCTGGACACTCCTGATTGCCGCAGGCGGGGATGGCAGCGACTGGTGTTGTTTGCCTCCTATCTCCGCCCAGACCATCTGCAGGTTCCTGGAATCAGGGAGCTGCTTTCCAGCCTGCTGGCCGCTGGGGTGCGCTCGCCGCGGGCCTATTTCGGCCTCTACCCCTTCCGCTGGCAGGAGGGCTGGCAGGCTGAATTTCGGCGGCTGGTGCCCGGCCATGAAGCACTGCTGGTGGCGCCTGTCCTGGAGCGGCTGGTGTTTCCCCGCTGCCGGGCCGCCCTGGTGACCTGGATCCGAAATTTGGCTGGCCAAGCCGAAATCCGCTGGCTGGTGCCGGCCCATTACCAAGCTCCGGTGGCCTGCAGCCCCCAGCAATTAAGGGAGCTTGCAGACTGCCTAGAAGGGCGAGATTGGGCACCAGACAGCGGCAGCTGGGCTTACCTGAGCGGCATTGACAAAACCCTTCTGCGCTATGGAGTCGTGCCAGAGCAGCCCGCGGAGCTTGCACCAGGCGATTTTTGAGCTTGAGCCAACTCAGAGCCTGAGCTCGCCTGGGTCGGCATCTAGGTCGCTGTCCAGATCTCCGCAGCCCAGCAGGCTCGTGTCCAGTTCCATGCGCTGTTCCATCTGGCGCAGGAAGTAACCGGTCATCATCGCCGAAGCCAGCAGGCCAGCCAAGTTTTCTCGGTTGGTCTGAATCTTGACTTCGAACTGCTCGCCGGGGAGCATCCCCAACAGCCCTTGGACGTTATGGCGAATGATGTCCTGGATGTCGCCACTGGCTGAGCGAGCAACCCTTTGCAGCACATCAGGAGACTGCTCCTGCAGGTACTGAATCAACGAGTTACCGCTGATTGCTTCGTTATCGGTGGTCAGGAACTCCGGGTTGAACATCGCCGGCGTGCGCTGCATCCGACTTGCACCTTACCCCAGCTCATTCGTAGTACCAGGGGGGTGGCCCATGGCGGAGATCCGTAACCAACCGAACCGATTGAGGGGCCAGTAGCGAAGCACCGCCGTGCCGATTAATGCCTTTTGAGGCAGGGGCCCCCAGATGTGGGAATCCAAGCTGGCATTGCGGTTGTCTCCCAAAACCAGCAGATGGTCTGGGGGCACCGTGAGGGGTTCCAGCTGGTAGTCCATCGGTTCAGCTGACCAATCGATCGCCGCTTTGCTGCCGTTGCGCCAAAGCACACCATCACGAACCTCCACTTCATCGCCCGCTTGGCCCACCACCCGCTTGATCAGGGCCGCCTTGGGGTCGTAGCCAGCGGCTATTAGGGCTGTGGGGGGATGGAAGACCACCACGGTGCCGATCGGTATGGGGCGATGCAGCCGGGCGCGCAGCTTCTCCACCAGCACCCGATCCTGCAGTTGCAGGGCCGGGAGCATTGATCCCGTGGGAATCCAACGGGGTTCCAGAACCGCCCAGCGCAGCACCAGGGCCAGCAACACCCAGACCAGAACTGGCACCACCTGGCGGCGCAGGGTTTCGACCAGGCTGGGATTGCTGCTGGGGGGCGAGGACGACAAGGGTGCAGGGGAGACTGGTCAAGTCCATCCTGAACCGCCCTGGCGTGGAGTTGGCCCGTCGCAATCTCGAGGCGGCGCTGCTGCTGCTGAAGGCCCTGATGGGCCAGGGGCTCAGCCGGGCTGTGTTGTGTCCGGGCAGTCGCTCTGGTGCCCTGGCCCTGGCCCTGGGGGTGCTTGAGCCGCGCGGGCTGGCGCTGTACACCGCCATTGATGAGCGCTCTGCCGCCTTTTTTGCCCTGGGATTGGCCAGGGCCACTGGAAAAGCAGTTGCGGTTGTAACCACCTCGGGCACCGCTGTGGCAAATCTGCTGCCCGCCGCGGTGGAAGCGGACTATGGCGCCATCCCTCTATTGCTGATCAGTGCTGATCGCCCCACCCGGCTCAAGGGCTGTGGGGCAAACCAGACCGTGAACCAGGAAAGCTTTCTGGCCGCCAGTGTGCGCTGGTTTGGCCAGGGCGATGGCACTGGACTGGCTGCCATGACGGACGCTGCCATCGCCGCCCTGGCTCGCCAGGCATGGTCTGCAACCCGGCCCCCTGGCCTGGCCCCGGGGCCAGTGCACCTCAACCTTCCCTTTGCCGAACCTCTACATGCGGACGGGCCGGCGCTGCTTGAGGCAATCGCCCACGGTTCCCTTGAGACAACTCCACCGTCATTGGCCGAGCTCGCCCTAGGGGCTGCTGGATCAGGAATACAGGCAACGCCCTTCAGCCCCGCTCCCGATCCAGGCCAGCCAGGCGTGGTTGTGGCTGGTCCCTGGCGCGGCCTGCCCCAGCACTGGCCTGGTTACGTGGAAGCTTTGCTGCGCTGGCAGCGGTGCACGGGCTGGCCCGTGCTGGCAGATGGACTCAGCGGGCTGCGGGGGTTGGCTGACCTCGATTTGATCAGCAGCTACGACCTACTGCTCGAGGCTCCTGAACCCAAGCTGCGATCAGCCCAGGTGCTGCGCCTTGGCCCCTTGCCCGCCAGCCGCCGCCTACAGCGCTGGCTGGCCGACCAGAACGCTCTCCAGTGGCTTGTCAGTGAGGGCGAGCCGAGATGTCTTGATCCGCTCGGCAGCGGATGGCACGGCAGCGGATGTCAGCAGAGCGCAGCCGGTTTGGCCGGCTGGAGCGCCAGCTTGCCACCATCTTTTTGGGCCGGCGGCCCCAGCGCCGAGGCCCTGCAGTTTGGGTCTCGTTGGCGCCAGCGGGAGCTGCAATTACAGCTCTGGCTAGATCAGCAGCTGGCCAGCGGTGATGGGGCAGAAAATTGTGTAAGTGAGCTTTGTTTGGCGCGCCAACTGGGGCTCCTGCTGCCTGCCGGCTTGCCGCTGGTGCTTGCCAACAGCAGCCCCGTGCGCGATTGGGAGAGCTTCGCCAACCCCGCTGCCCCCTGGCGAGCGGTTTATGGGTTTCGAGGGGCATCAGGCATCGATGGCACCTTATCGATCGCCTGCGGGGTCGCTGAGGCCCATGGCCAGGCGGTGCTGCTCACGGGTGATCTGGCCCTGCTCCATGACAGCCATGGCTGGCTCTGGCAGCGCCAGCTAAAGGGGCGACTCACCGTGATCCTGATCAACAACGGCGGTGGCGGCATCTTTGAGCAGCTGCCGATTCGCACTACACCTGAGCAGGCCCTGGATTTCGAGAGGTTGTTTGCCATGCCCCAGCAGCTTGATCACTTGGCCTTGGCTGCAGCCCATGGCGTGCCGGGGCGCAGGGTGGAGCAGCTTGCTGGCTTGCCATCCCAGCTGGACTGGGCGCTGAATCAGCCGCTGGCGCTGCTTGAGCTGGTCAGTGATCGCCGCGCCGATGCACTCAGGCGCCAGAGCTTGCGCAGAATGGCCGCCCAAGCCCTGATGCAGTCTTGAGCCCTTCCTCCCCGACCCCGTCAGCGGTGCAGTGGCAGCCCGCCGGCACCTACGAGGACATCCTTTTTGATCTGTGCGAGGAGGGGATCGCCCGCATCACGATCAACCGACCCCACAAGCGCAACGCCTTCCGGCCCCGCACCGTGCACGAGCTTTGCGACGCCTTTTCCCGTGTTCGCGACAACCCTCGGGTCGGGGTGGTGTTGTTTACCGGCGCCGGCCCAGCGGCTGATGGCGGCTGGGCCTTTTGCGCTGGCGGCGATCAAAGCGTGCGCGGCGATGGGGGCTATCTCGACGAGTCGGGTTTGCCCCGTCTCAATGTGCTGGATTTGCAGCGCCTGATCCGCAGCTTGCCGAAGGTGGTGATTGCCTTGGTGGCCGGTTACGCGATCGGTGGTGGCCAGGTGCTGCACCTGCTGTGCGATCTGAGCCTGGCGGCTGAGAACGCCGTATTTGGTCAGACGGGCCCGCGGGTGGGCAGTTTTGATGGGGGCTTTGGCGCCGGCTACCTGGCCCGGCTGGTGGGACAGCGCAAGGCACGGGAGATCTGGTTTCTCTGCCGTCAATACGGGGCCGACCAGGCTTTGGCCATGGGCTTGGTGAATGGGGTTGTGCCCCTTGATCAGTTGGAGCCGGAGGGGATCAGCTGGGCGCGCGAGGTGCTCCAGCACAGCCCCACGGCGATCCGCTGCCTCAAGGCTGCCTTCAACGCTGAAACCGACGGCATGGCAGGAATTCAGGAACTGGCCGGCCAGGCCACCCATCTCTTTTATCGAACAGCGGAGGGCCAGGAGGGGCGCAATGCCTTCCTTGAGAAGCGACCGCCGGACTTCTCCGATGCACCCTGGCTACCTTGAAAACAAACGGATTTCATCTCAGGGCAGTGGGTCGCTTGGGGCTGCTGCGATTGCTTCCGCTCCTACTTGTGGGAGCCGTCTTATTTGTGCCACCCCTTGCCGTTGCTGCTGTGGAGCCATCGCAGCAGCGTCGGCTCGTACTTGACCGGCGCCAGCGCCAGTTGTTGGTAATAGAGGGCAACCAGGAGCGCAAGCGCTTCCCGGTGGGAGTCGGCCGGCCGGGCTGGGAGACCCCGGTGGGTCAGTTTTCGGTTATCGAGCTAGCGGTAGATCCCACCTGGGAGCACCCAGCCACCGGCCAACGCATCCCGCCTGGACCTGCCAACCCCCTCGGCAGCCGTTGGATTGGCTTTCACCGCGACTGCAAGGGCCGCGCCGGCTTTAACGGCAGCGAGCACCTTGTGGTGAAGGGTTGCGTCAGCGCTGGCTTCCACGGCACACCCCAGCGGCACAGCGTGGGGCAGGCCGTATCGCACGGCTGCGTGCGCCTACTGGATGAGCATGTGCGGGAACTGTTCGACTTGGTGGAGATGGGCATGCCCGTGACGGTGCTGCCCTAGCGCCAACCGTAGAGTTGCGCCCACCACCGGTAACTCTGGGATGCGGGTCTTGTTTGCGGCGGCCGAATGCGCGCCGATGATCAAGGTCGGGGGCATGGGTGATGTGGTGGGCTCTTTGCCCCCGGCCCTAGCTGCCTTAGGCCACGACGTACGCATCATCCTGCCGGGATACGGCAAGTTGTGGTCGAAGTTGAAGGTTTCGCCCGAGCCCATCTGGCGCGGCCACACCATGGGCAATGACTTCGCTGTCTTTGAGGCCCGCCATCCCACCAACGGCCTAATTCTCTATTTAGTGGGCCATCCAGTTTTCGATCCGGAGCGCATCTACGGCGGTGAAGACGAGGATTGGCGCTTCACTTTCTTTGCCAGCGCGACTGCGGAATTCTGCTGGCATCACTGGAAACCTCAGGTGCTGCATTGCCACGACTGGCACACCGGGATGTTGCCGGTGTGGATGCACCAAGACCCGGAGATCAGCACCGTCTTCACAATCCACAATCTCAAGTATCAGGGCCCTTGGCGCTGGAAGCTTGATCGCATTACCTGGTGTCCCTGGTATATGCAAGGAGACCACACTATGGCGGTGGCCTTGCTGTATGCAGATCGGGTCAATGCGGTGTCTCCCACCTATGCGATGGAGATCCGCACGCCCCAATACGGCGAGCATCTAGATGGCTTGCTGAATTTCATCAGTGGCAAGTTGCGCGGCATTCTCAACGGCATTGATACCGAAGACTGGAATCCAGCCACTGATCCCAGCCTGCCAGCCCAGTTTTCGGCTGCGGATTTAGCTCCCCGTGCCATTAACAAGCAGGCCCTGCAGGAGCGCTTTGGCCTGGCTGTGAATCCCCGCTCCTACCTAATGGGAATGGTGAGCCGGCTAGTCGATCAAAAAGGTGTCGACCTGCTGCTGCAGGTTGCTGATCGGGTGTTGGCCTACACCGACAGCCAGGTTGTTGTTCTGGGCACGGGGGATCGCACCTATGAGTCGGGGCTTTGGCAGATGGCAGCGCGCCATCCCGGCCGCTTCGCCGTTTTCCTCACCTACGACGACGCCCTCTCACGGCTGATCTATGCCGGTAGCGACGCCTTTTTGATGCCGAGCCGCTTTGAGCCCTGCGGTATCAGCCAGATGCTGGCGATGCGCTACGGATCGATTCCGGTGGTGCGGATGGTGGGCGGTCTGGTGGACACCGTGCCCCCCAACGACCCCCTGGCTGGCAGCGGCAACGGCTATGGCTTCGACCGCTATGAACCCATCGACTTCTACACGGCGATCGTGCGCTCATGGGAGGCCTACCGCAATCAGGCCAGTTGGCAGGAGCTCCAGCGCCGGGGCATGGGCGTGGACTTCAGCTGGGCCCGCTCGGCGCTCGAATACGACGCCATGTACCGCGACGTTTGCGGGGTAAAGGAGCCAACGCCTGAAGCTGCCGCCGTTGAGCGTTTCTCCCAGGGTCAAGATGCGGACCCCAGCCGGCGGGGCCTGGCTTCCCTGCTGAAGCGTCGTTGAACCCCTTTTGGTGCCGCCACCCACCTCAGCCCCCGACAGATCGGGCCGTTCGGACCCGCCAGCTCCCTATCCGGCCCCTTACGTAGAACCTTGGGGCCGTCTTGCAGGGGACCTGCGTGCCGCCCTGGCCAGCACGGTGCTCAAGCTGAGGGAGCTGGTGCGCCGCAACCGCGAGGGGGACTTATCGGTGCCTGGCTTCTGGCCCCAAGCACTAGCTGCCTTTTTTTGGCCGGTGCTGTTAGCCCTGGGCTTGGCAGTGGTGGCGTGTTTGCTGACGCTGCTGATAAAAACTTTTGCCCCCACCCCCACCACTTTTGATATTGCTGATAGTTCAGCCTCTCAACCAGTTGTTGAACAAGTTGCTGAACGACTTGCCCCCCGTTCTGACCTGCCGCTCCCGCAGGCCCTAGGCCAGCCAGCTGCTCGATCTGTTGGTCCAGCGCCAAGCTCCCCTGAGCCTCCTGAGCTTGTAGAGCCTGCTCCTGCCGTGCGCCTCGAGCTCGACCCCCTGCTGGCCCTGCTCTCAAACGATGACCCCGATGGCAGCATTTCCTCGGCGCGCCCCCACCCCGAGCAGGGGCTGCTCGATCTGGAGCTGGTGAGTACCTGGGCAGGCTTGCCATTGCAGCGACGCCAGCAGCAAGCCGATCTCTGGCTGCAGCGCAGCCGCGAACTGGGTTACGAGCGTCTGCGCCTGCTAGCACCTGGCGGCAATCTGCTGGCTCAGGCCGCCCGGGTGGGTAGCGGCATGGTGCTGTTGGAGGGGGAGCCAATTCCTCAGGCATGATCCTCCGCATCGCCCCCGACTGCCGACGATGAGTCTGCGTTTAGCCCAGTTGCAGGAGCTCTGGGGTCAACCCGCCACCGGCCCCCTGGCCCTGGATCAGGCGGAGCTGAAGCTCGCCCCCCAGGCCATCTGCACCGATAGCCGCCAACTGAGCGGCGGCGACCTTTTTCTGCCGCTGATTGGCGAGCGCTTCGATGGCCATGGCTTCCTTGCCGCTGCCCTTGAAGCAGGTGCCGCCGCCCTCATAGCCCAGGCGGGCCACCTTGCGCCAGCCTCCCAGGCAAGTGTGTTGGCTGCTGCCGCCAAAGCTCACGTGCCCCTCTGGCTGGTGCCAGACACCCTGCAGGCTTACCAAGACCTGGCGGGTCTCTGGCGCCTGCAGCTTGCAGCGCCAGTGGTGGCGGTAACCGGTTCCGCCGGTAAGACCACCACGCGGGAACTTATCCGTAGTGCCCTGGCTCCACTTGGGCCGATTTGGGCCTCCAGCGGCAACGAAAACAACGACGTAGGCGTTCCCCTGACCTTGCTTGGCGCAGGCCCTGATCAGGCGGCCTTGGTTGTGGAAATGGGCATGCGGGGCCTCGGTGAGATCGAACGGCTGAGTCGCTGCGCCAGCCCCGATGTGGCGGTGATCACCAACATCGGCACAGCCCACATCGGCCGGCTTGGCAGTCGCGAGGCAATCGCAACGGCTAAGTGCGAAATCGTGGCTGGTTTAAGGCCCGATGGCTTGGTGGTTATCCCGGCTGGTGATCCCCTGCTGGACCATGCCCTGGCCAGGGTGTGGTCTGGCCGGGTAGTGCGGGTTGCCCTGCAGGGAGAAGGTCATGAAGCTGCCGCAGATCTGGTGGGCAGCCTTGATTGCCAGGGGGAGATTCTGGAGTTGGCCGGAGTGGCCCTGCCCGTGCCGCTAGAGGGAGTGCATCACGCCCGCAACCTGATGCTTGCCATGGCGGTAGCTCGGGAGCTCGGCCTTGAGCCTGAGCGTTGGCGGCCCCTGCAGGTGGATCTGCCCGGAGGGCGCAGCCGCCGTTTGCAGCAAAATGGCGTATTGATACTTGACGAGACCTACAACGCCTCACCGGAGGCGGTGCTTGCCGCCTTGGAGCTGCTGGCCCAGCAGCCTGGCCGCCGCTTCGCGGTGCTCGGCACCATGCTCGAGTTGGGCGAGCAGAGCCTGGCTCTGCACCGCAGCGTGGCCGAGCGGGCAAGGCAACTAGACCTTGATGGGCTGGTGATCGTGGACCAGGGCGAGGAAGGGGCGGCCATGGTTGCGGCGGCCACTGGCCTATCGCGTTTAAGGCAGGTGGATTGCCCGGAGGCTGCGGCAGAGCCTTTGCAGCAGTGGCTGCGGCCTGGAGATGTGCTTCTGCTCAAGGCCAGCAGGGGTGTTGCTCTGGAGCGCTTGATTCCGCTTCTCTAATAGGGCTCGCCGGGCTCGGCGCCATCGGCCATGATGGCTGCGGAGCAGCATTTCACGATGTTGTGCCTTCGGGCGAAGGTCCTGGGTGGTGGTTCACTCGGGGCCTTTCTGCTTTCAGCCCAAATACCAATGCAACATGGCAGTCAGCTGGCCCACCATGCCCTTGCCGGTGAGAAGCTCGCCGGCGATTGCTGCGGCAAAGCCCAGCATGGCCATCCGACCGTTTAATAATTCCACCCCGGCCAGGGCAGCCTTGTTCCAGGGTTTGGGGCTGGTCATGCTCTCGCCAAACCGTTCTACCGGCTCGTAGAGAAAGCCCTCCTTATCTGGTGAAGCCGCAGGACGCCGGTCGCGATTCATAAAAGCTGGGGAAGATTGGCGCAGCCTATGGGGCTGGAGGGCTTGGCTGGCTTAGCGGGGTGGACCAGTTTTCCTTGACGAGCTGGCGAGCACGGCCCAAGGCGAGCGAACCGTCCGGCACGTCCTTGGTGATAGTCGAGCCGGCACCAACGGTGACGTTTTCGCCCAGGGTCAGTGGTGCTACAAGCACGGAATTTGCCCCGGTTTTGCTGCCGGCGCCCACCACGGTGCGGTGCTTGCGCACACCGTCGTAATTGGCGGTGATTGTGCCTGCTCCCACGTTGACGCCAGCGCCCAGATCTGCGTCGCCGATATAGCTGAGATGGTTTACTTTGACGCCATTGGCAAGACTGCTGTTTTTGACTTCCACAAAATTGCCGATGTGACAGTGCTCTGCCAATGAGGTGCCGGGGCGTAGCTGGGCGAAGGGGCCAATGGCGCAGTGCTCAGCCACCTGCACTTGGCGCAGCACTGAATAGAGCACGGTCACCCCTGCTCCCAAACTGCTGTCTTCGATCAAGCAGCCGGGCCCGATGCGGCAGCCATCGCCAATGGAGCTGCTGCCGCGGAAGTGGCATTGGGGTTCAACAACAACATCTTGACCAAATCGGCAGTCCTCGCTGAGGGTGCAGCTAGCTGGATCGACAAAGCTCACACCCTCAGTCATCCAGTGGCGCTTTAGCCGCTCCTGCAGTGCCGTCTCGCATTGGCTGAGCTGAAGCCGGTCGTTGATACCGGCGATTTCGTCAGCATCTGCCACCTCTCGGTGCATGGCCGGCTGGAGCAGGGCCACCGTATCGGTGAGGTAGAGCTCGCCTTGGTCGTTGTCGGTGGTGAGCATGGGCAGCACCTCGGCCAACTTGGCCCAGTTGAAGCAGTAGATACCGGCGTTGGTTAGGTGGTTGAGACGCTGCTGGTCGTTGCAGTCGCGGTGCTCAACGATCGCGCTGACGGAGCCGTTGGCATCTGCAAATACCCGCCCGTAGCCACTGGGATCGTCCAGCCTGGCCGTGAGCAGGGTCACGGCAGCGCCACTGCTGCGGTGTTGCTCCAGCAGGGCCGCAAGGGTTTGGGGGCGTAGCAACGGCACGTCGCCATTGAGCACCAACAGATCGCCGCTGAAGTTATCTAGCGGTTCGAGCAGTTGCTGCACGGCGTGGCCAGTGCCGTTCTGGGGCTGCTGCAGCACGAATTCCAGGCCGCTTAGGCCCTGCAGCTGCTGCTCCACCCGCTCGGCCTGGTGGCCAACGATCAGCAGGCGCCGCTCGGGCTGAAGCTGCTCGCAGCTGGCCAGTACCCGCTCCACCAGGGTGGCCCCGGCTAAGGGCTGGAGCACTTTGGGCAGGGCGCTCTTCATGCGGGTGCCCTTCCCTGCGGCCAATACGGCGACGGCGAGCATGGTCAGGCGGTAACTACTGGCCGGGAATCTACGTGGACTACCTGTCAGCTTGCCTGCTGCTTGAGGCGGGCTAGGTCGTCCCAGAAGCCCGGATAGGAGACGGCTGCCGCTTCCGGCCGGTGCAGCAGGGTGTCACCCCGGGCGATGCCGGCAGCTACCGCCAGACTCATGGCAACCCGGTGGTCGGTTTCACTGTCGACCTCTGCACCGTGCAGTTCGGTGCAGCCATTGATAGTCATGCCGTCTGCGAATTCCTCGATGCGGCCGCCCATCGCACCGAGCTGCCGTGCCATGACCGCGAGGCGGTCTGTTTCCTTGACCCGCAGCTCTTCGGCGTCACGAATACGGCTGATGCCCTCGGCGCAGCAGGCGGCTACAGCCAGCACTGGGATTTCATCCACGAGCCGGGGGATCAGTTCGCCACCGATATCAAAGGCTTGCAGCGGGCCGTGGCAAACCCGCAGGTCACCCACCGGCTCTCCGGCCACATCCCGGTGGTTGAGCACGCTTATTTGGGCGCCCATCTGCTCCAGCACCTCGAGGATGCCGGTTCGGCTGGGGTTGAGCCCCACGTTCTGCACTGTGATTTCAGCGCCTGGGGTGATGGCACCGGCCACCAGCCAGAAGGCGGCGGAGCTGATGTCACCTGGCACTACCACGGCTTGACCTTTGAGCGTTTGCCCCGGGGTCAGGGTCACCACCGTGTTGCCCGCACCGCCCACAGACAACTCGGCGCCGAAGGACCGCAGCATTCGCTCGCTGTGATCGCGGCTCTGGGCCGGCTCGATCACGGTGGTGGGCCCGTCAGCGGTGAGGGCGGCAAGCAGGATGGCGCTCTTCACCTGGGCTGAGGCCACCGGGGTGTGAATGGTTGTGCCGCGCAGGGGCTGACCCATAACCGCTAGGGGTGCGTAGTTGCCGTCCCCGCGGCCATGGATCTGGGCACCCATTTGGGCAAGGGGGGCTCCGACCCGCCGCATCGGCCTGCCCCGTAGGGAGCCATCACCAGTGAGCACGAAGTGGCGGCCCACCCGGCCTGCCAGCAGCCCCAGCATCAGCCGCATGGTGGTGCCCGAATTGCCGCAATCGAGCACATCGCCAGGTTCCTGGAAGCCATCAAGGCCGGCGCCTTGCACAGTCACTGGCTGGCCGGCCTGAATCGGTGATACCTCCACGCCCATGGCCCGCAGGCAGGCGGCCGTACTGAGCGGGTCCTCCGCTGGTAGCAAGCCCTCGATGCGGGTTTCTCCTTCGGCGATAGCCCCAAACAAAAGGGCCCGGTGAGAGATTGATTTATCCCCGGGTACCTGCACGGTTCCCACCAGAGTGCTGCCGCCAGCCAGGCTGAGCGGGGCGGATTTAGCGGCGGAATGGGCCACGAAGCAGTGACGGCAGTTGGCCGATCCTATGGAGCGCGCCGCGGTGGGGAGGCCCATGGCTCAACCAAGCATCACACCCCCCTCGCCATCGGATCCGGCCACGGCGCTGCGCAGGTCGAACAGCAGGTCTTCGAGACTGAGTTCCGCCAGCGCCTTCTGCCGGACCCGCTCTAGCCGTAGCTGCAATGCATTGGTCACTTGATCGGCTGGTGAGCTGGCCGGCTCCGACGGTGCGGACCGATTCGCACTTTCTTTCGGAGCATCGCCAACTCTCAAAGCTTCGCCGACTATCAAAGCTTCGCCAAGCCCTGCAAAAATCTGCTCCATTGAAATGTCCCGGGCTGGCCTGCTAAGTCGGTACCCCCCCACCCGCCCCCGCCTCGCATCCAGCAGCCCGGCTCGGCGTAGGCGCAGGAGCAGCTGCTCCAGCATGGGTTCGGGTAGATCATGGATTGTGGCCAGCGTGTGGGTTGACTGCCACTCCAAGGGCCTTGCTGCCAGCTCCAACAGGGCCTTAAGAGCATGGCTGGCCTGGCGAGAAAGCATCACGCCTTAGCCGTTGCCCGCCCTGCCAGCCGCTCCAGCACGTGCTCCAGGGTGTAACCAAATAGGGCTGGATCTGGCTCCTCCTTACCGATATCTGCCAAGCCAAGCTCGGCCCAACGGGCATCGAGCCTGGACTCCAGCTCGGCGGGACGGCTAAGCGGTTCGCCCCAGGGGTGGCGCTTCTCTGGACCGATCTTGGTGGTGGCATCGATCGCCAGCCTGCCGCCCAAGCCCAGGCGCTCGCTGGCGAAATCGAGGCTGTCAAAGGGGGTGTCTTCGAGCACAAACAAATCCCGCTGCGGATCCACTTGGGCACTGATCGCCCAGATCACTTGGCGCGGGTCGCGGATGTTGATGCTTTTATCCACCACCACCACAAATTTGGTGTACGTGAACTGGGGCAAGGCGCTCCAGAAGGCCATCGCCGCCCGCTTGGCCTGGCCTGGATAGGCCTTATCGATGGCAATCACAGCCAGTTTGTAGCTGAGCCCCTCCATCGGCAGAAAGAAATCGACGATTTCAGGGATCTGTTGGCGCAGGATCGGCGTGTAGATGCGGTTTAGGGCGATCGCCAACATGGCGTCTTCCTTGGGGGGCCGGCCACTGAAGGTGGTGAAGTACACCGGATCACGTCGCTGGGTGACGCACTGGATCTGGACGAGGGGCGAATCTTCGACGCCGCCGTAGAAGCCCATGTGGTCGCCAAATGGTCCGTCAGCCAGCTCAGAGCCAGGGGTGATAGTGCCTTCCAGCACCACTTCACTGTGGCTCGGCACCTCCAAATTCACTGTTTTGCACCTAGCGAGCCGGACGCCCTCGCCGGCGTAGATGCCAGCAAAAAGCCACTCGCTCAACTGCACCGGGATCGGCGTGGCGGCCGCCATCACCAGCAGCGGATGCACGCCGATGGCAATTGCGATTTCAAGCTTTTTGCCCATCGCCGCCGCCTTGCGCAGGTGGCGGGCGCCACCGCGCACGCTCAGCCAGTGCACGGTCATTGAGTTCGCCGACTGTTGTTGAAGCCGGTACACGCCCACATTGGGTGTGCCAGTTTCTGGATCCTTGGTGATCACCAGGCCCAGGGTGATGATCCGGCCGCCGTCGCCGGGCCAGGGCCGCAGCAGGGGCAGGGCGTCAAGGTTCACTGCCTCGCCCTTAAACACCTGCTGGTGGCAGGGGGGGGTTAGGTCGAGATCGGGCCTGGCCTTGAGCACATCCAGCAGCACCGAACCAAAGCGCACCGCCTCCCGGACCCCCTTGGGGGGGCGGGGTTGCTGCAACAGCGCTAGGCGCTCGCCGAGCTGTTCCAGCTCCTCTGGTTGTTCCATGCCCATGCTCCACAGCACCCGCTCTTGGGTGCCCAGCAGGTTCACGGCCACCGGCATGGTGGAGCCAATCACATTTTCAAACAAAAGGGCCGGGCCGCCAGCTGCCAGCACCCGGTCGGCAATCGCTGCTAACTCCAGGTCTGGATCCACCGGCGCGGTGATGCGCCTCAGCCGACCCCGTTGCTCCAGGAGGTCGATGAAGCCGCGCAAATCCCGGCGACTGCGTTGACTAATTCCCTTATTCGGCATCGACTTTTATGAGCGGTGACTACTGTGACGCACCTGAACTGGGGCCGCGGCTGTGCAAATTTCCTACTTCCACTCCTCTGAATGCGTGCCACCCGTCAGGTCCCTGGCGGAGGGTGGGCCCGATGCGGCCGTAGTTATCGACGTTCTACGGGCAACGACCACGATTGCTTGGTCCTTGCAGAACGGAGCTGAGGCGATCGAGGCCTTCGCCAGCTTGGAGGAGCTTGAAGCTGCAGCGGCTGCCTGGCCGGCGCAGCAGCGACTGCATGCCGGTGAGCGTGGCGGCCAGAGGGTGGCGGGCTACGACCTGGGTAACTCTCCCCTTGCGGTAACCCCCGAGCTGGTGGGTGGCAAACGCATATTCATGAGCACCACCAATGGCACCCGCTCCTTAGCGGCCGTCAAGTCGGTGCCTCTGTTGCTGACGGCCTGTCTCCCCAACCGCACCGCCGTTGCACGGCGTCTGCTTGATCAGGAGTGCTGCCGGGTCTGGATCGTGGGCAGTGGCTGGGAGGGCGATTACTCCCTAGAAGACAGCCTCGCTGCTGGTGCCGTTGCTTCTGCGGCGATTGAGATGGCGGTGGCTCCCCATATCGGTGTGAGCTTCGGCAACGACGAAATGCTGGCGGCCCTTGCTCTCTGGCAGCAGTGGCACCTCGATACCGAGACCTGCCTGCGCACTGCAAGTCACGGCCAGCGCCTGATCAACCTCGGCGACCATGACGCCGATTTTGCTTGCTGCGCAGCTGTCGACACCCTGCAACTAGTGCCCTTCCAGGCCGAACCCGGGGTGCTTAAGGCCAGTTGATCCCAGCTGCGCGAACCGCCTCTTGGCACTTCCCTTAAAGTCTGATGGTCTGGTTGGGGCAATGAGTGGGCAGTTTTCTGGCGGCAGCTGTGCAACTCACCAGCACCCCGGATCCGGATGCGAATTTCGCTTCAGCGGAAGAGCAGATCGAGCTGGCTGCCCGTCGCGGCGCTGAGTTGGTTGGGCTCCCCGAAAACTTCGCTTTCATGGGGGAGGACGAGCAGCGCCTTGAGCTGGCCCCATCCTTGGCGGAGCGCTGCAGCAGCTTCCTTGTCACGATGGCGCGACGCTATCAAGTGACCTTGTTAGGTGGGGGCTTTCCCGTCCCAGCTGGACCGGGGCAAACCTTCAACCGCGCTGAGTTAGTAGGAACGGAGGGCCAGCTGCTGGCTCGCTACGACAAAATTCACCTCTTCGATGTCGACTTACCCGACGGCAACACCTATCGGGAATCGGCCACGGTGCAGCCCGGAGACCAACTGCCCCCTGTAGTTGATGTGCCCGGTCTTGGCAGGATTGGCCTGTCGATCTGCTACGACGTTCGCTTCCCTGAGCTTTATCGCCACCTAGCCCAGTCAGGGGCTGATGTTTTGTTTGTGCCCGCAGCATTTACCGCTTTTACCGGCAAGGACCACTGGCAGGTGCTGCTGCAGGCCCGGGCGATTGAAAACACTGCCTACGTGGTCGCCCCCGCCCAAACGGGCCAGCACTACGGACGCAGGCAGAGCCACGGCCATGCCTTGGTAATCGACCCTTGGGGCACGGTGCTGGCAGATGCCGGCGTAAGTGTCAGCGCTGCCATTGCCCCGATTGATCCGGGCCATGCCCAGAGGGTGAGGGCCCAGATGCCCAGCCTGAGGCACCGCCGGCCGGCCCTGTTCTGACTGTCCCGATGCCCTGGTCCGTCAAATTCCGCTGGAGTGCTGCTCTGGCAGCGGTTGCTTTGCTGATGGCCGATCTACCGGCCTGGGCTTCTTCCCTCGCGGCCTGGCGCGTTTCCCGCAGCGGTCAGCTGGAGTTGCGTACCAGTATCGATGTACGCCCCCAGGCCTTTTTTGAGGCTGGTACTGGCTTTAGGGGCCCCCGGATCTGGGTAGACCTGCCCGGTGCCCCATCGCGCACACGCACTGTGCGAGGCAGTGGTGCCTTGCGTGAGGTACGGATTGGTCGTCCAGATGGCTTCACAACCCGCCTGGTGCTGGAATTTGCGCCAGGTACCCAGCTCGATCCCTCTGGCCTGCGCCTGGTGGGCACCTCCCGCGACCGCTGGCGCATGGAGTTGCCGGGTCTTGGCAACCAAGCTGGGCTTGGCCTCGGCGAGGGAGACCTCGATGCTGTCGCCAGCTTTGGCGCCGATCAGCAGACCTTCTTCCCCACCGCAGCTACGCCCCTCTCCGCCGATGGCTTGCCGGTTGTGCCCCGGGGCCGCTTCAAGGTGGTGATCGACCCTGGCCATGGGGGCCCCGATCCAGGTGCCGTCGGCATTGGTGGCCTACGGGAAACCGACGTAGTGCTTGATGTTTGTCTGCAAATCGCCCGGCTATTGCAGGCCCGCGGCGTCCAGGTGTTGATGACACGCATCTCTGAGGTGGACGTTGACCTGCCTCCCCGGGTGGCCCTGGCCAACAGCAGCGGTGCCGATTTGTTTGTGAGCGTGCACGCCAACGCCTTGAGCATGGCCCGTCCCGATGTGAACGGCATCGAGACCTTTTTCTTTGAGGGTGCGGGATCGCCCTCCCGTCGCCTGGCTGCGGCCTTGCAGGAGCAAATGGTGGCCATTTCCCCTGGCAGTCCTGATCGCGGCGTGCGCACCGGACGCTTTTTCGTGATCCGCCGCACGGTGATGCCCTCCGCCCTTGTTGAGATGGGCTTTGTCACCGGTGAACTCGATTCCCGGCGCCTCGCCGATGCCAATTTTCGTCGTCGCATGGCTTTAGCTCTGAGCGCTGGGATTCTTAACGCCCTACAGGGTCAGCCATGAGCGCTTTGGTGGGGCTATTTGACAGCGGTTTGGGGGGCCTCACGGTGCTGCGGAGACTTCAGGAGCGCTATCCGCATTCCTCCTGCCTTTATCTCGGGGATACGGCTCGAGTTCCCTACGGTCAGCGCAGCGTCGCCGATATTCGCTCCATTGCCGCTGAGGTGGTGGGCTGGCTGCGGCATCAACAGGTCGGAGTTCTGGTGATGGCCTGCAACACCTCCAATGCCCTCGCTCTTGATGTGGCCGTGGCGGAGGCCGGCGTTCCTGTGGTGGGCCTGATCGACAGTGTTGCTGCCGACCTAAACAGCGAGTGCGTGGGGGTGCTGGCTACTCCCGCCACAGCCGCAAGCGGTGCCTATAGGCGGGCAATCCATGCCTGCCGGCCCCACACCTCTGTGCTCGAGGTGGGCTGTCCCACCTTCGTGCCCTTCATCGAGGCCGGTGATCTCCATTCTCCAGCCCTGATAGGGGAAGCCAAGGCATACCTGGAGCCCCTACTCGTAGCCGGTGTAGACACGGTGGTGCTGGGCTGCACCCACTACCCGATGCTGCGCCCCTTGCTCACGGCCCTGCTGCCTCCCCATGTGCGGCTTGTTGATCCAGCTGAATCGGCGGTACGGCGACTAGGGCCCCTTTTGGCAAGCATGGGCGGCATGCCGGAGGGCGAACTCGCAGCGGTGGAGGTGGTGACCCCAGCCGAGCGCACCCGGGTCTGCGTCAGTGGATCTGCGGAGGCCTTTGCCGACGGGGCTAGCCGCTGGTTGGGTTACAGGCCTGCCGTTGAGCGGGTGGACCTGCGGTCGATGGGGCAAGCCTTCTAGGATCACGCCACGGCGGAGGTGTTGTGGCAACGGTTGCAGAGCTGCTCCAGCCCGTAGAGGCTGACTTAGATGCCCTGCTGGCCGACCTGCGCAGCCTTATAGGAGCTGGCCATCCAATTTTGCAGGCTGCAGCAGAGCATCTGTTTGCTGCAGGTGGTAAGCGGCTGCGACCCGGCATTGTGCTCTTGCTATCGCGGGCAGTAGCCCCCGATGGTGAGCTGGGGCCCCGCCACCGCCGCCTGGCGGAGATCACTGAAATGATCCACACGGCTTCGCTCGTCCACGACGACGTTGTCGATGAGGCTGCAACCCGGCGCGGAGTTGACACGGTGCACAGCCGTTTCAATCATCGAGTGGCGGTGCTTGCGGGGGATTTCCTTTTTGCCCAGGCCAGCTGGCATTTGGCCAATCTCGATGATCTCGAGGTGGTGAAGCTGCTCAGCCGGGTGATCATGGATTTGGCAGACGGCGAGGTGAAACAGGGCCTTTTCCGCTACGACACCGGCCAGAGCTTCGAGACATACCTCGAAAAGAGCTACTGCAAAACAGCCTCGCTTATTGCAAATAGCGCTAGGGCAGCTGGGGTGCTTACCGGTTTGCCAGGGGCCCAGCTCGATGATCTTTATCGCTTCGGCCGCCAGTTGGGTTTGGCCTTCCAGGTAGTAGACGACATTCTCGATTTTACTGGCAGTGATCAGCAGCTCGGCAAGCCAGCTGCAAGCGATCTGGCCTCCGGTTATCTCACCGCTCCGGCCCTTTATGCACTCCAGGAGCGCCCTGTCCTGGCCGGCTTGATTGAACGCGAATTTTGTGAGGAAGGTGATCTCGAGCAAGCTCTTGCACTGGTGAGGGGTTGCGAGGCCATTCCCCGCACCAGGGCCTTGGCTGAAGGCTTCGCCCAGGAAGCAGCTCAAGCCTTGGAATGGCTAGTCCCCTCCGAACCGCGCAGCGCCTTGCGGGCCCTGCCTGATTTCGTCCTTAGTCGCCTCTACTGACGCTGTTCAGCCAGCTACCAGCGCACATCTCTGAGGGAATTGAGGCGGGTCACTCCGGCAGGTGTGGCTTGGGCATCTGCGTCGCTTGGGAGAAGGGCATACACCTGACAACCGGCGGCCACTGCGGCCTCGATGCCGGCGGCTGAATCTTCGAAGGCCCAGCAGTCGCTGGGATTGCGGCCTAGGCGTTTAGCTGCGAGCAGAAATGGGTCCGGCGCCGGTTTGCCCGCCGCCAGGGCTGGATCATCGCCGTAAACCCTTACCTGGATCAGCTCCAGCCATCGGTGGGGTGCAGCCTTACGCCGCACCGCGTCCTGGGTGCTGCTGGTGACGAGGGACATGGGGACCTGGTGATCCCTGCACATCTGCACCAGTTCGGCGGCGCCGTCCATTGCGGCAGCGGTGGGCACCAAGGCATCGGCCAGGGGTTGGCGCACGGCCAGCAAAGCCTCACAACTCGGGGGATTGGAGCCTGAAGCTTCGATCCAGCGGCATACCAAGGCAGCACAATCCAACCGGCGCTGGCCCCGCAGCCTGAGCAACTGTTCAGCACCGAGCTGGCAACCAAAGTGGGCGGCGGCTTTTTGCCAAGCCATGGCTTGCAGTGGTTCGGTGTCTAGAAGCAGGCCGTCGAGATCGAACAGGCAGGCGGCAGGACCCATGTATCTATCCTGCATCACGACGGCCCATTACATGCCGGTGCAGGGAGACTGGGACTGCGGCGCCAGCTGGTTTAATTTTTCTATGGCAACCGCCCGTTAGAGACCGCCTTTTAGAGACCGCCCGTCAGTAACCGCCTGTCTGCCACCTATGCCTGATGCCACAACGGGCCCGACGATCGAATCGGTGCTCCAGGAGCAACGGTTATTTGCGCCGCCTGCTGAGCTGGCCGCCTCGGCCCGCATTGGCTCTCTGGATGCATACCGGGCCCTATGCAGCAAGGCTGATCGTGATCCCGATGCCTTCTGGGGCGACCTGGCCCGTAGTGAGCTGCACTGGTTTGAGCCTTTCGAATCGGTGCTCGATTGGAGTAATCCGCCTTTCGCCAAGTGGTTTGCAGGGGGCACCACCAACCTGAGTTTCAATTGCCTCGATCGCCATCTCGATGGCCCTCGGGCCGATAAGACCGCCCTGATTTGGGAAGGGGAGCCCGGCGACAGCCTCAGCTTTACCTACCGCCAACTGCATGCCGAGGTGTGTAAGGCGAGTAATGCCCTCAAGGCACTTGGCATCGGCAAGGGGGACCTAGTTGCCCTTTACATGCCGATGGTCCCGGAGGCAGCCATTGCCATGCTGGCCTGTGCCCGCATTGGTGCCCCCCACTCGGTGGTGTTTGGCGGCTTCTCAGCCGATGCCCTGCGGGATCGGCTGATAGATGGCCAGGTGAAGGCGGTGATCACCGCCGATGGCGGCTTCCGTAAGGACAAGCCCGTGCCCCTTAAGCCCGCGGTGGATGAGGCACTCGCGGCAAATGGTGGTGCACCAAGCGTTGAGCATGTGCTGGTGGTGCAGCGAATCAAGGGCGACTGCGCCATGGCTACCGGCCGGGACCACTGGTGGCACGAGTTGGTGGATGGGCAGAGCACCGAGTGCCCCGCCGAGCCCATGGCCAGCGAGGACCGCCTATTTGTGCTCTACACCTCCGGCTCCACCGGCAAGCCCAAGGGGGTGGTGCACACCACTGCCGGCTACAACCTCTGGGTCCACCTCACCTTCCAGTGGATCTTCGACATCCGTGAGGAAGACATCCACTGGTGCACCGCCGATGTGGGCTGGATCACCGGGCACAGCTACATCGTGTACGGGCCGCTCTCGAATGGCGCCACCACGGTGATGTACGAGGGTGCACCGCGGCCCTCCAAACCCGGCGCCTTCTGGGAGGTGATCCAGAAGCATCGCTGCACGATCTTCTACACCGCCCCTACGGCGATCCGGACCTTCATGAAGAGCGGCCGAGCCGTGCCGGATCAATACGACATGAGCTCGCTGCGGATCCTCGGCAGCGTTGGTGAGCCGATCAATCCCGAGGCCTGGATGTGGTATCGCGACGTGATCGGCCATAACCGCTGCCCTGTGGTGGACACCTGGTGGCAGACCGAGACTGGCGGCGTGATGATCAGTCCCCTGCCCGGCGCCACCCCCACGAAACCCGGCTCCTGCACCCTGCCCCTGCCGGGAATCGCCGCCGACATCGTCGACATGGACGGCGTTTCCCAGCCGGCTGATGCCGGTGGCTACCTGGCGGTTCGTAGGCCTTGGCCAGGGATGATGCGCACCGTGCATGGCGATCCGGAGCGCTTCCGCAAGAGCTACTGGGAGGAGATCAGACCCGCAGATGGCTCCTACTTGTATTTCGCCGGTGATGGCGCCCGCCGTGACGTCGACGGTTATTTCTGGGTAATGGGCCGGGTTGATGACGTGATCAACGTGAGTGGTCACCGACTCGGCACGATGGAAATTGAAAGTGCTCTTGTGAGCCATCCCGCGGTGGCTGAGGCGGCGGTGGTGGGCCGGCCCGATGAGCTCAAGGGTGAGGGGATCGTGGCCTTTGTGACCTTGGAGGAGGGTCGCAGCGGCGACGACGCCCTGATTGCCGATTTGCGGGCCCATGTGGGCAAAGAGATCGGACCGATCGCCAAGCCCGATGAAATTCGTTTCACCGATTCCCTGCCCAAAACCCGTAGCGGCAAAATCATGCGCCGCATCCTGCGGGCCCTGGCCTCTGGCCAGGAAGTGACTGGTGACACCTCCACCTTGGAGGACCGTTCCGTACTCGATGCCCTAAGGGTTTAGGGGGTTAAGGGGGCCAGGCGAAGCGGTTCGATGAAGGCGACGTCCGTTGACTCAATGCTGATCGGACGTCCAAACCAGTATCCCTGGCCGTAATCACAACCCAATTCGCGCATGCGATTCATCTGGGCCTCCCTTTCCACTCCTTCAGCCACTACCTCCAGTTCGAGAGCCTTGGCGAGAGTGAGAATTGTGGTTGCAATAACCTCATCTTCTGGATTCTTTCCCAATCCGCTCACAAATGAGCGATCAATTTTAAGAACCCCTACCGGGAAGCGCTTTAGGTATAGCAATGATGAATACCCCGTGCCGAAATCATCAATCGCCAGTCGTAGGCCAAGATCTCGCAGTGCGTCGATAGTGGCCGTTGTCGATTCAATGTCATCAACAAGAGTTGTTTCTGTAATCTCTAGGTAAACACTAGCCGGATTGATTCCTGTTGATTCTAGTATTTCTTTGATGCGTACCTTCACCCGTGGGTCGGCAAGACTGCGGGCAGACAGGTTTGAAGACAACCTCAGATTGCCTAGGCCATGAATCTGCTGCCACCTGGCGATAGCAGCGCAGGCGCTCGCAAACACACACATGTCGATCTCCTGGATCAGTCCACTGTCCTCGGCTTGTTCCAGAAAGGCGGCGGGCATCAGCACTCCCAGTTGGGGATGTTCCCAGCGAACCAGGGCTTCAAAGCCCGTGAGGGTATCGTCAACGAGGCGGAAGATGGGTTGTAAAAAGGGTTTGATTTCCCCGTTTTGCACCGCATTGCCGATGGACTCCTCTAGCGAGAGACGTTGTTGGGCTTGCAGACGCATGGTCGAATGAAAGGTTGAGTGGCGACCACGGCCTAAGGCCTTTGCCTGATACATAGCCATGTCCGCATTTTCCAGCAGAGTTGATGGGCTATCTCCTAGCTGGGCAAAGCTGATGCCGATCGATACGGTGTGGCTGAGTTCTGAGCCAGCAACCTTTAGGGGCTGACGGATTTCCGCGATAATCCGGCTGGCCAATTGACTGGCATCATCTCGGTGGCTTGTACGGGTGACAACGATAAATTCATCTCCCGATAGACGACCGACTAGATCGTCATGGCGAACCACGTGTCTTAGGACACGACTGACATGAATTAGTAGTTGGTCGCCGGCGCTGTGTCCATGGGCATCGTTGATCCACTTGAAGCGATCTATATCGATAAAAAGCACCGCTGTAAAAAGGGAGTTATCTACTGACAGATGATCAATCGCTGCCTGCAGCCGATCCAGCACCATGCGCCGATTGGGCAGACCAGTAAGGGCGTCATGAGTTGCTTGAAGAAGGGCGTCCTTACGCGCCTGTCTTTCCGATGTAACAGCCCTTAGTATTTTTATACTTAGTTCGATGCTACGGCCCATAGCTCGCAGCAGGGACCGTTCCTCCAAGTCAAAACGTTCACCGAGGCGGCCCACAAACAGCATGTCCATTGGACCCATAGGAGCCCAACAGGTGCGGAGGATGCCTGAACGAATAGTGATATCGCCTGGTTGGTTGATTAACTCCCCCAGAAGCTGTTGCTGATCCTCGTCTGATAGCCCTATGCACCAGTCTATTGATTGATCGCAGATGATTGCGGCCACCTCGGCATCAACTGATTCAGCCACCCGGTTGAGCACATTGCGGAGATTGTCTGGATCCTCCGTGGAGAAAGCTGAGAGGATCTCCGAAAGCATGTGCAGGGACCAGGAGGTCTCCATTAGCCGATCGCCAGTGTTACGAGGGTTTGGTTATGAAAGCCTCCTGCGCCTTTGGTGCGGGCAATTTCTCCATAGGTATAGAACCCTGCCATCGGTACGGCTCCGCAACTGCTGGTGATTAAATCAGTTTCTTCATGTACGCGCTCTTCTGTAAATACTGCCCTTCGTGAGACGCAGTCGAATAGCAGTAAGCCAGCCGGCGGAAACCCGTTTAGGGCCTCGACAGCCGAAATGCAGGACTGGGCTGCCGCATTAAGAACAGAGTCGAAATTGCCTTCAGTGAGGAAGGCCAATGCTCCCTGGGGAACCTCTGCCACCAAGATCAGTTCTCGCCTATCGAGGTTGAAGCCGGTGATGTGACGCATCTCGATTTTATCGCGCCGGCGTATTCCAATGGGGTGAGTCGCGGCAAAATTGGCGAATGCGGCAGGGTCGGTCCGAACAATATCTTCCGGATTGAAGAAATCGAGGTATACATCTAGTGCTGGCTTATCTTCCAAAGTCGACAGAATGTTTCCCTTGCTCCCAGTGACCAACATAGGGTCACTTGCTGGGGTCCAGCCGTGGCTTACGCCGATGCCTAAGGGGCGGTCGGAACTAACTGCTGCTGCCACCACTGCCTGAGTCATAACCCTACGGCCATGGATCTGCCGGGTTCGGCTCATCGCTAGATAGTCGCCGGCGCAGCCTCCCACCAGGGGAACGTCTATTCCAGCTACGTCGTAGGCGCCGCGCACCACATCCATTTGATCACCGCAAAGGCCATCGGAGAGCACGATCAAGACCGTATTGGCCCGTTGCTCAAGATGGTCCAGGCAGTGGGCGGCCTCGGTTGCAGCCTGGCGCAGGCCCTGCGCATCACCCTGGCCGGAACCAGTACTTACTTCGATTGCCGAGCCTCCCAAGGCCCACAGCACCAGGGCATTGGCCACCGCACCGCCAGGGGTGATTTCACCAGATGTTGTGCAACCAATCACCTGCGTATGGGGAAAGGTCCCATGGAGCTGCTCGGCAATCGCCGCCAGATTAAAATTTGGCGCAAACAGGGCTACGATCAGCTTGGGATCCTGGGGGCAATGCAGAGCCTGTAGTGACTGCTCAAGGGCCTGGCCGGTGTCGTTTAACGAAGAGGCGCCTACCTGGACCCAGCTCTCAGCAACCATCGAAGTGACCATTGAGGCTGGCTCCTGCGTCGGAGTATGCCCCCGACTGTTACCCACAATTGTCTACCCCCGTAGGGACGGCTCAGCATCTAGGCCGCGCTGGCCCAAGCATCAACCGCGGCTGCGATGCCATCCAGGGATCTTTTTTTAGCGGGATCGTCGGCCCACTGGCCCAGCAGGCTCTTTCGCAGCCCCGCGCTAGCGGGGGCGAGATGATCCCCCGGGAATTCCCTCAGCAGGCTGGCATCTCCACTACGACCTTGCAGAACCCCCAGCAGCCGTTTGCTTTGGTCGATCTGATCCCGGTTGAAGCGCACCACTAAGTTGCGGGGTTGGAGATAGGTTCGAGCCACCTGCTGCAGGGTTTCCTCCGGTGAGGGGCTGAACTCGCTGCGAAAGTTGAACTGCTGACCGAGTTCCGCCAGCAGTGGTATCGAGCGCTCGGCTGAGAAGTTGTTGAAGCTCAAGGCCACAAGGCCGGCGCCCCCCCGCCCCCCATCAGGTGCCAGCAGGTGCAGCTTGCAGCCCAGGCTGTGGCCAAGTCGCAACACCAGCCTGCTGGAGTCGCCCCCTTCACCATCCGCATCACGCAGCTGACGGAACCGCCGCCAGGCGGTATTGGCCTGATCCTGGTGGTCGAAGCCAGGCACATAGGTCCAGGCCCTAATCCGCCAGCCCCTAGCCGCCAGTGCCTCCAGAAGCCGGCGGTAGCTGAGCTGGGGGGTCGCCGCCAGGTAACTGCCGCCGATGAATTCGACCGTGCCGCGGTTGGGTCGCTCGGCCTCCAGTTGCCAGATATCGCCGCGCTGCCGCCAGAGCGTCATGGTCAGAGGGCGAGGCGTTGTAAGGCCGCCCGCGCTTCGTTGCGATGGGCTGCGCCATCAAGGAGGTTGTTAAACACATGGCGGATTACGCCTTCGCGGTCGATCACGTAGGTGACCCGGCCTGGCAGCAACCCAAGCACATTTGGCACTCCGAAGGCTTTGCGTAGGGCGTTGCCTTGGTCCACCAGGAGCGGGAAGGGCAGGTCGTGACGACTGGCAAAGCGCTGGTGGCTGGCCCGGTCGTCGCCACTGACACCCCACACCTCAGCTCCCAGGGACTGAAGGTCGGCGTAGCTGTCACGGAAGGCACAGGCTTCAGCGGTGCAGCCTGGGGTGTCGTCCTTTGGATAGAAGAACAGCACCAATGCCTTGCCGGCTAGCTGATCGCTGCGGTGCCCCTCACCATTTTGATCATTAAGGGCAACTAGGGGGGCTCGATCTCCGGCGGCAAGTGCCATCTAAATCAAATTGGGCAACTGTTTTCACCCTAGGCAGCTGTCCTGGTTGCCGTAGTCGTAGTCCAGGTCGTAGCTGGTTTTCTAGCGGTGGGCTAGGACGATGGGTTGAGCGACGCAGGCAGATGTGACTGGCCCGATCGAGGAACAGCCAAGCCTCTGGCAGCAGAGCGACCTGCTGAGCCTGGTGAGTGCAACCCCGGCCTTGAGCCCAGCGGCCCAGCCCAAGCAGGTTGTGGCTCGTGATCCCAGCCCTTCCAACCGCGATCCACAACCGCGATCAACACCTATCAACCTGCTGATCCTGGACACGGAGACCACGGGTCTGGAGCCGGTTTCAGCCCAGTGCATCGAGGTCGGAGCAGTTTTGTTTCATGTACCCAGCAGGTCGGTATTGAGCCAGGTTTCCTTTCTTTTGCCAGCTGCTGCCAACCCGGCGGAACATGTCAATGGCATTGCTGCAGAAGTGACCAGACTTTCCCAGCCCTGGCAGGCCGGCCTCCAGCATTTCCTTGCCCTGCTCGCCGGGGCCGATGCGGTGCTCGCCCACAACGCAGCCTTTGATGCCAAGTGGTTTGGGCTGGGACCGCTGCCGGCTATTGACAAGCCATGGATCTGCTCGATGGACGATATCGAGTGGCCGCCTGAGCGACACCTGAGGACGTCCCCTTCGGTGCGCGATCTGGCCTTGGCCTACGGGGTGCCGGTGTGGGCTGCCCATCGGGCCCTTACCGATTGCACTTACCTAGTTCAGGTGTTGGAGCGCTGCGACAACCTCGAAGGCCTACTGGCTGCAGCTACGGAGCCGAAGCTGCTCTATCGGGCAAATCTTCCCTATGCCGAACGGCATAAGGCCAAACAGGCAGGCTTTCGCTGGAATGAACCGGTGCGAGGTGCCTGGAGTCGTCGACTAAGCGAGCGCCAGGCCCAGGCCCTGGCTTTTGAGGTGCAGAGGGTGAAGGCCGATTCAGAAGCGGCATGAGCGCCCGGGAATGGCGCATAAAAAAACCGGCTGGGGAAGCCGGCATGGAAGAAGGTCACCTTGGTAATCGGTGAAATGTCGAAATCGGAGCGACAGGATTTGAACCTGCGACCCCCACTACCCCAAAGTGGTGCGCTACCAAGCTGCGCTACGCCCCGGCAGATCGAAGTTACCACAGCGCTTTGCGCTGTTTCAGCCGGCGTATCAGCCGTTCTGTGAGTCGCTCCCGTCCCAAAACTGCATACCCAGGAACCCGCAGGCGACGGGCTAGTTGCCGCAGTTCACCGACCCCCAGGCCTGCCAGCCGCAATTCGGGCAAGCGGCTCCATACGGCTGAGGCCGCAGGCAGGTCCGAACCTTTGCGATTGGCTGAGAAGCTCAGAAGGGCGCCGCCAGCCATCCACTCAGGCACCAGCACAAACAACACGGCCAGCAACCCATAGAGCTCCACAAGCCCCTTAGGCAGAGGATGCAGGGGGCGGTTGCGTGGCCTGGGCTCGAGCTTGCTCACAGCAGGGGGGCCTTGGGGTCGTTCAACCTGCCGGACGGCTGACCGGAGGGCCTATCGCGCCATTGCAGCTGGGGTTCGGACTTCGGGTTCAGTTTGACGCTCCAGAAGATCAGGGCAAAGCAGAGCCCCAGGGTGATAAACAACCCAAGAATCACCAGGCGATCCGGTAAGGGGTTCACAGCGCTGTCCTGCTCATACCTGGTCCGTGCGCAGGCACTCCAACCTTCTGAATTGCTGCTCCATAGTCAGCACATCGCCCCTGAGCACCAAGGTCAGTTGCTCGTTGCGATAACGGATGCCTGGTAGGTCTGAGGCCTCGCGAAACACGGTGGAGCGGAAGCGTCCGGTGAGCAGGGAGGCTTGGGCGTCATTGCGCTCCAGGGTGACCCGGCTCTGATCGGGGCAGATGAATTGTTCGGTGATGCCGTAGTCCTCCCACCAGGGCGACCCCATTGAGAGCAAGGCGAGGGCAAGCAGCGGCATGGACATGCTCAGGCCAGCTGAATTGGGGCATTCTCCCCCCGCAACACGCAGTGGGCCACCGTCCAGTCATAGGAAGACCACACCCGTGGATCGAGCTTGTAGGCCGAGCCCGCAAATTCCCCGAGCCTTTGGCCGCTTGGCTGGGCCGAGCAGTAAGGACGGCTGCCGGGTTTGGCTAAATATTGCTGGTGATATGGCTCCGCGTACCAAAGGGTTTGGTTGCTGCGCAGCTCAGTGGTGATCTCCCCAAAGCTAGCGCTGCTCAACAGGGCCTGGTAGGCGTCGCGGCTGGCCTCTGCTAGGGCCACCAGACCAGGATCATCCGCATAAATCACCGAGCGGTACTGGCTGCCCCGATCATTGCCCTGGCGATTCCCCTGGGTGGGGTCGTGGCATTCCCAGAACAGCTTCAGCAAATCGCTGAAATCGATTAGGGCCGTATCCCAGACCACCCGCACAACCTCGCTGTGGCCCGTGCGTCCAGAGCAGACTTGGTCGTAGCTGGGTTGCTGGATTGAGCCACCGGCGTAGCCCACGGCTGTTGTAACCACGCCAGGCAGGCGCCAAAAGCCCTTTTCGGCTCCCCAAAAGCAGCCGCAACCGAAAACCACCTCTGACTGGCCGCCCTTTATGGCTGCATCAATTGGGGTGCCCAGTACAACGTGGGGAGCTTGGGCCTGAGGGGTGCCCTGAAACAGGCCGAACACGCTGCTAATTGCAATGAAATCGGAGCCTAGAGAGTCCCTTTAGTTGCCGCGTCGGGCTCAAAGGCAATGTGATTAAGGAGAGTGGTGGTGAAGGCGAACAGCAGGAACGGCAGGGAAAGCACCAGGATCAGGCCCACACCCACAAGGGCAAAGATCGGCTTGCTGGCCCCCATCAAGGCCAAGCCAGCCGCCAGGCTGGCGAAGATCACCAGCATCCAGATCAAAATCTGCCCGTAGATATCGCCAAAGGTCAGGGTGCAGCGCAGCCGGTAGGGCAAGCCGGTAATCGGGGCAACTGGCTCCATGGATCCTCCTAGGCGTGGAACGCAAATGGCGACACCATCCACCTAAGCCCCATCTAGGTCACTTGGCTGAACAGCTCAACAAGTATTGAGATCAGCCGGCCGACCTCAGCTGTTCCTTTGCCTGCTCCCTATCCCAAAGGCGACGGTAGGTGCCGCGCTCAGCCACGAGCTTGCTGTGGTGGCCCTGCTGCACTAGCCGGCCCTCTTCGAGCACCAGCACTCGATCACAGGCGGCCGCCGCCGACAACTGATGGCTGATCATCAATACGGTGCGACCCAGACCTTGGTCATTTGACTGGGCATTGGCCTGCTCACTGCGAATCGTGCGAAGGATCTCGGCAGCGGTGGTGTTATCGACGCTGGCTAGGGCGTCATCAAGCACCAATAGCGGAGTGCGAACCAGTAGGGCCCGCCCCAGGGCTGTGCGTTGTCGCTGGCCGCCGCTAAGGGTGATGCCTCTCTCCCCCACCAGGGTCTGGTAGCCGTCGGGAAATCCCTTGATGTCGCCCTCAAGCCTGGCCTGGCGAGCTGCTGCCTCGACCCGCTCAAACGGCGCATCCGGCTCGCCATAACGCAGGTTGTCGGCCAGGCTCGCTGTAAACAGATAGCCCTCTTGGGGTACTAAGCCCACCTGGCCACGCAGTTCAGCCAAATCCAGAGCGGTGATGTCGACCCCATCGAGCCAAAGTTGGCCGGGATCTACCTCGACCATGCGCCCCAGGGCACGGGCCAGGGTGGTTTTGCCGCAGCCCACGGGCCCCACCACTGCCACAAGTTCGCCGGGATGAAGCTCAAAACTGACGTCCACCAGGGCTGGTCGAGGCGCGTTGGGATACCGCACGGTGAGGCCGCGGGCCTCCACAGCCCCCCGACCGGGCTTGGCTGGGGGAGTTGGTGAAGCTGAAGAAACGATCAAGGGCCGCCGTCGCAGCAGCTCCTCTACCCGCTCCAGGCTCACCTGGCCGGTTTGGAAGGTGTTGAGGGTGAACCCCAGCAGGGCAGTGGGGAACACCAGCCGCTCCACAAACAGAATCAGGGCGACCAGGTCGCCGATGCTGAGGCGGCCACTTTCAAGCTGGCCACTGCCCAAGGCGAGTAGCAGGAGCAGGCTGATGGACGAGATGCCTTCCAGCAGCGGGAACAGGGTGCTGCGGGTGCGGGCCAGATTCAGGGCAGCATCCCGGTAGATGCGGTTGCGACCGGCGAAGGCGGTCTGCTCGGTGCTCTCCTGGCCGTAGATCTTGATGGCGCTGATGCCGGAGAGGTCCTCCTGGATCAGGTCGCTTAAGGAGGCCAAGGCCTCCTGCTGGCGGCGTTGCTGGCGCATCATGCGACCGCCAAACAGGCGCACCACCATCAACATCAGGGGGTAGAGCCCCACCGCCGCCACGGTCAACCAGCCGTCGATGGAGAGCATCGCTGGCAAGGTGAGCGCGTAGGCCAGCACCGTGTTGGTGAGGCTCAGCACGGCGAAGCCCAGGAGCCTGCGCACGTTTTCGACGTCGGAGGTGGCTCGGCTGATCACCTCGCCGCTGCCTGTGGTCTGAACCCAGCCGGGTTCCTGCTTGAGCAGGTGATCAAAAATCTGTTGTTTGAGCTCGGCCTCCACCTGCCGGCCTACCCCGAACACCAGCATGCGTGAGTAGAGCCGCACCGCCCCCATCACCGTTGCCAGGGCGACGATCAGCGCCGCCTGAGCCAGCACGTCTTGAAGAGCGAAACCATCCTGCAGGTCGTCGATTACCCGCCGCACCAAAAGGGGAATGGAGACGCTCAGCAGGTTCACCACCACAAGGGCGGCGACGCCGATTAACACCACCTTGCGATGGGGCCGCAGGTAGCGACGGATCAGATCCAGCCGTATGGCTCCCATCAGGGGCCGTTTTCACAGGTCCACCAACCTAGGCAGCTGCTTTTCCGGCAGGCTGGCCTCAGCAACAGCTGCGCCATGGCTTCCGCTCCTTCCCAATCCGGCAGCAATGATCAAAGCCATCCGCTTTACGCCACGGATCGCGAGGTGGTGGATCGGCTGCTTGCCGCTGAGGTGCCAGCCGACCACCACCTGGTTGATGCTGCCCGTTTGTTGATGCGCTACGAGGACTTTCCCGGTGCCCGTGATCTCAGCTCAGATTTGGCCAAGACCCTGCGCTTGTGGGGAATTAGCCGTGAAGATCTGCACAGCCGCACCCAGGCAATCTGGGCAAAAGGTTTTCGGCCCGCACCAGCGGCGAGTGAGGCGGTGGGCTCCAGCTTTGACACCGCTGACCAGGAACAGACCTGACATTTTGCCAAGGCAGTCATCGCCATTTACCCCTTCTTCGGGTGATAGTGGATAGGTCCCCATCACCCGGCCCGGAGTGCTTTGCACCCGGGCTTTTTACTAGCTATGCCCACTGTTCAGTCCTGGCCTGCCCTGTTGGACCAGCTGCTCAATGGCGAGTCGCTGTCGGCCCAACAGGCGACCGCGCTGATGCAGGGCTGGCTGAGCGAACAGATCGATCCAGTGCTTACCGGAGGGTTGCTGGCCGCCTTGCGAGCCAAGGGAGTTAATGGCGAGGAGCTGGCGGCCATGGCTGAGGTCTTGCGAGAAGCTTGTCCGCTGCCGGCTTCCCGCCCTTCTATCGCGCTTGTAGATACCTGTGGCACCGGTGGCGATGGGGCCGACAGCTTCAATATTTCAACGGCTGTGGCGTTTGTGGCTGCCGCCTGTGGCGCCCACGTGGCCAAGCACGGCAACCGCAGTGCCAGTGGTCGGGTGGGATCAGCCGATGTGCTGGAGGCACTGGGCATTCATTTGCAGGCCCCCCAGGAGCAGGTGATTGGTGCCTTACCAAGTGCGGGGGTGACTTTTTTGTTCGCCCCTGGTTGGCATCCGGCGCTGGTGGGGCTGGCCCCCCTGCGCCGCAGCCTGGGGGTGCGGACTGTTTTCAATCTGCTGGGCCCATTGGTAAATCCCCTGCGGCCTGAGGCCCAGGTGCTCGGGGTGGCCCGGCCTGATCTGCTCGATCCGATGGCTGAGGCTCTGGCCCGGCTAGGGCTGCGCAGGGCTGTGGTTGTGCATGGTCAGGGCGGCCTTGATGAGGCCTCCCTTGCTGGAGTTAATTCGCTGCGACTGGTGAAATCTGGTGTTGTGAGCAGCGACCAGCTCGACCCTGAGGCATTGGGCTTGCAGCTTGCCCCGATCGCCGATCTGGCAGGTGGAGATCTCGCCACCAACCAAGCCATCCTCGAAGCCGTGCTCCAGGGCCGAGCTAGCCGCGCCCAGGCTGATGTGGTGGCCCTCAACGCAGCGCTGGTGCTGTGGGCCGCTGGTTTGACCGACTCAGTCGCCGCTGGTCTGAGCTTGGCCCAGCAGGCCATTGCCAATGGAGCTGGCTGGCAAGTTCTAGAGCGGCTGCGCGCCGCCCTGCCAGCCCCCGTTGCGGGATGATCAAAGCAACTGCCCTGAACCCGTGAGCGAGTCCGCTGCCACTGCCTTGCTGGTGTTGGCCGACGGCACCGTGCTGAGGGGTGAGTCCTTCGGGGCCCGGGGCACAGCCATCGGAGAAGTGGTGTTCAACACCGGCATGACCGGCTATCAGGAGGTCATGACCGACCCGAGTTACTCCGGGCAGTTGGTCACCTTTACCTACCCCGAACTGGGCAATACCGGGATCAACGCCGCCGATCAGGAGGCGGATCGCCCCCACGTGCGTGGGGTGATTGCCCGCCAGCTTTCACCTTGTACCAGTAGCTGGCGCTCAGAGGGTGATCTAGATGGCTGGCTTCTACGCCATGGAGTAGTTGGAATTCGAGCAATTGATACGCGAGCTCTGGTGCGTCATTTACGTGATGGCGGCGCGATCAACGGCGCAATTTGCAGTGATGGCACCTCGGCTTCGGCCCTGCTTGATCAAGTCCGCTCGGCCCCTTCGATGCAGGGCCTAAACCTGGCGGCATCAGTTACTACCCCTAATCCTTATCACTGGGATCAAACCTGTGGGGTCGCTTTTGATGCCCGTATGCAATCCCAGCCCGATTGCCCCTACCGGGTGGTGGCCATTGATTTCGGCATCAAGCGGGCGATCCTCGAGCGTCTTGCGGCCCACGGCTGCGAGGTGACCGTGCTTCCAGCCGATGCCAGCTTGGAGCAGGTTCTCAGTTACAAGCCCGAGGGAGTGTTCCTGTCCAATGGGCCCGGCGATCCGGCCGCCGTTAGCTCCGCTATTGAGCTCGCCAAAAGTCTTATCGCCCTGCCCAATCTCCCCCTGTTTGGCATCTGCCTTGGCCACCAGATCCTGGGGCTGGCCCTTGGAGGCACCACTTTTAAACTGGGCTACGGCCATCGCGGTTTAAATCACCCTTGCGGCAGCCCAGGGCAGGTGGAGATCACCAGCCAAAACCATGGTTTTGCCCTCGTGCCCGAATCCCTGCCCGCCGATCGAGTGCGGGTAACCCACCACAACCTCAACGACCAAACCGTGGCTGCACTGGAGCTGCTTGAGGCACCGGTGTTTGGTGTTCAGTACCACCCGGAGGCCAGTCCCGGTCCCCACGACGCCGACCATCACTTCGCGCGCTTCGCCGCCCTGATGGCCAGCCGCCGCTGAGGCATTTTTGTTGCGTCTTCTGCAGCGGCAAAATTGCTCCCTACACTTCGCCCCAGAACGGATCGAGGACTGGAGCCATCAACGACCTGCAGCGATTGACTGTCTCCCTGCGAGGAGGCTTCGAGCAGCAGGCCCACTGCCAGCTGTTCAGCTTCACTGGCCAGCTGGATGCCTACTCCGACAAACAGTTCGGCGAATTTGTGGCCTCTCACCGCGGCAATGGTCAGCCTTTGGTGATCGACCTCAGCCACATCGACTTCCTCGACTCGTCCGGTCTTGGCGCCTTGGTCCAGCTTGCTAAGCAGTGCAACAGCGATAAGCAGAAATTTTTGGTGGTGGGTAATGCCCGGGTTGTTCAAACCGTGAAGCTGGTGCGCCTAGAAGAATTTCTGCACCTTCAGCCCGACCTCGAAACAGCCCTTGGCAACCTCGCCGCTTGAGCAGGGAAAGGCTGAGCTGCGGCCCGCTTCGAGCTGGCTAGCTGGCCTTGCCCCCCATCCTCCCCAAGCCGAATTAGGCCCGCTACAGCTGGCCTGGCTGGGTGATGCGGTCTGGGAGCTTCATCACCGCCTGCAGCGCTGTCAGCGTCCAGGCCGCTCCCATACCCTGCACCAGGAGGTTGTGCAGGTAGTGCGTGCCGACGCCCAGGCTCTGGCACTGGAGAAGCTTGATCAGCAGCTCACTGATGCGGAGCGAGACCTTGTGCGCCGGGGCCGCAATCGGGCTGGCAGGGGCCCCCGGCGGGGGGATGCGGCGGCCTATGGCCAGGCAACTGGCCTTGAGGCCCTGCTTGGTTGGTTGTTTCTCCACGAGCCTGCCCGGTTAGCCGAGCTGCTAGATCACTTGCAGGAGATCGATCCATAACCTGCAGACAACGCCATGAGCCCACGATTTGAACGCCGTCCCGAGAAGCGGACGGGGGGCGGCGCCCGTGGGGCTGGCCGTCCTCCCCGCTTCAGCGGTCCCAAGCCTGAATGGCGCCGCGATGGAGCTGGTGAAGGCCGTGAGGTCCGTGAGGGAAGAGAAGGCCGTGAGGGCCGTGAAGGCCGTGAAGGGCCAAGAGATCGGGAGCCCCGGCGAGAGACCGGTGCACGACCCGCCCCCCGGGGTGTGTCCCGCTTCCAGCCCCGCCGCGATGGGCCAGCCGACCGCCCCAGTAGTCGCGGCGAGCGCCGCCCATTTGAACGGCGTGGTGACAGCGAGCGACCTTCGTTCGACCGTCCGCCTGCTCCCCGTTTTTCCAGCGATCGCTCCGGCTCAGACAGCAAGCCCTACGAGCGGCGACCCGGCGGCCGCTTTGAAGGTCGTCCCCAGGGCCGCCGTCCCGACTCTGGTCGCCCAGATAGCCGTCGTTTTGAGGGTGGGGGTCGCTTTGAAGGGGCCGGTCGCCCTGTTGGCCGACGTTTTGACACGGGGAGCCGCCCAGCGCCTGGCAGGTTTGCTGGCAAGCCGCTGATCGTCGACGCCGATACCCTTCCCCCCAGCGGTGATGCGGAGCGTCACAGCGTCGATCCCAGCGCCGATTTGATCTGGGGCCGGCATCCAGCCCAGGCGGCACTTGAGAGCGGTCGACCGATTCATCGCGTCTGGTGCACTCCAGAAATGCGCTTCAGCCCCAAGTTTCTGCAGCTGCTGCGAGAAGCCAAGGCATCGGGAGTACTGGTTGAGGAGGTCACCTGGGCGCGCCTAGGTCAGCTCACCGGAGGTGCCGTGCACCAGGGCATCACCCTGCAAACAGCGGCAGCTGAGACCCTTGATCTACAGACCCTGATGGAGGGCTGCGCAACCATTGGTGAGCCGGCCTTGCTGATGGCGGTCGACGGTCTTACTGATCCCCAGAACCTCGGCGCAATTGTGCGTAGTGCCGAAGCCCTGGGTGCCCATGGCCTGGTTTTGCCCCAGCGCCGCAGCGCTGGACTTACCGGCTCGGTGGCCAAGGTTGCGGCAGGTGCTCTTGAGCACTTGCCCGTGGCTAGGGTGGTCAACCTCAACCGGGCCCTCGACACCCTCAAGCAGGAGGGTTATCGGGTAGTGGGTCTGGCAGCCGAGGGCACCGTCAGCCTGGAGGAGGCCGATCTAGCTGGGCCTTTGGTCATAGTCACCGGTTCTGAGGGTGATGGTCTCTCCATGCTCACCCGCCGCAACTGCGATCAGCTGGTGCGCATCCCCCTGCGTGGCGCCACACCAAGCCTTAACGCCTCTGTGGCTACCGCCCTACTGCTCTATGAGGTGGCACGGCGTGGCTGGATGAAGGGGTTGAGCGGTTCCCAGCCCGCGCCCCGCTTGGTGCGCCCCCAGCTGCCCGCTCCAGCCGCCAGCCCCGAGCCTGAGGAAGAGCCCACGGCAACCGAAGCGAGTTCTGCAGAAGCCCAGCAACTGCCCACAAGCCAGCCTGATAGCTCCCCTGAGCTTCTTCACGATCAGGAGCCCCAGCCGGAGCAAGAGGTAATGCCGGAAATCGAGCCAGAGGACCAGTCAGAGCTATCGGCAGAGCAGCAGATTGCTGCAGCGATCACGCTCAACCAGGAACTGGCCAACCAGGAACCGGTCAACCAAGAACCGGTCATTGGCCTGGGTATGGAGCCAGCCGCCAAATCTGGTTTCCTTGGGGATATTCAACTGTGACTCAACTCTCAAGCCACGGTACCGACGCCGGGCAGAATGGATTACAAGCCGCTCCTGCCTCATGAATCCCCTGCTGTGGCCAGTGCGCAGCTGCGCTAATGGTCTGGGCCTGGCCTGGTGGGCACGGGTAGAAACCCACTCTCCCAACTCTGTTTATTGGTTTGGCCCCTTCGTGCGTCGCGGCACCCTGGAAAGCCATCTGCCGGCTTTCTTGAACGATCTCCGGGCCGAATCTCCGGGTTCTCTGGATCACCAGTTACTGCGCACCCGACGGGGCGAACCGCTCACCGAGTTCGACTGAGGGCTAGTGGCCGTTGCCGCTGGCTGATAGCGTCCAATCCAACTGGCAACAGGGTTGATGGGGATCGCTGATTCGCGCGAACAGGGGATTGCTCAATGGCGTCAGCAACTGCGCAATGGTGAGGTTTCAGCCCGTGAACTCACCGATCACCATCTGGCACGCATCCAGGCGGTTGATCCCACCGTTCACGCCTATCTGGAGATAACTGCCGAGCGGGCCAGGGCAGATGCGGATCGCATCGACGCCAGCCGCGCTGCTGGAGAAGATCTGCCACCCCTGGCAGGTATTCCTCTGGCAATCAAGGACAACCTCTGCACTAAGGGGGTCCCTACCACCTGCTCCAGTCGCATGCTGGAGCACTTCGTTCCCCCCTACGAGAGCACTGTTACCGACCGCCTCTGGCAAGCGGGAGCTGTCTTGCTTGGCAAGACAAACCTCGATGAGTTCGCCATGGGCAGCTCCACCGAGACCTCAGCCTTCGGCCCCAGCCGCAACCCTTGGAATCCAGAGAGGGTGCCTGGTGGTAGCTCCGGTGGCAGCGCCGCCGCGGTGGCTGCAGGCGAGTGCATCGCCGCCCTTGGCTCCGATACCGGCGGGTCGATTCGCCAGCCCGCCTCCTTCTGCGGGGTGGTGGGATTGAAGCCCACCTACGGCCGCGTCAGCCGCTACGGCCTGGTCGCCTTTGCCAGCTCCCTCGACCAGGTGGGCCCGTTCACCAACTCGGTGGCGGATGCGGCCGAGCTGCTGCAGGTGATCGCCGGTGCGGATCCGCGCGATGCCACCTGCCTGCAGGCCCCCGTGCCCGATTACGTCGCCGCCCTTGATCAACCTGTTGCTGGTTTGAGGGTGGGCATGGTGCGCGAGTGCTTCGAAGCTGAGGGCCTTGATCCCCAGGTGAAGGCTGCGGTGCTGGCCGCTGCCGCCCAGTTGGAGGCCCTGGGCTGCGAGCTGGTGGATGTGAGCTGCCCCCGCTTCAACGACGGCATCGCCACCTACTACGTAATCGCGCCATCAGAGGCCTCTGCAAACCTGGCCCGCTACGACGGTGTCAAATACGGCTACCGGGCCCCGGATGCCACCAGCCTTGCCGAGATGACGGCCCGCAGCCGGGCTGAGGGTTTTGGCGACGAGGTGCAGCGCCGCATCCTGATCGGCACCTACGCCCTCTCGGCCGGATATGTGGATGCCTACTACAAGAAAGCCCAGCAGGTGCGCACCTTGATTCGGCGCGACTTTGACCGGGCCTTTGAGGCAGTGGATGTGCTGCTCACCCCCACCTCGCCCACCACGGCCTTTGGCTTTGGCGCCCACAGCGACGACCCCTTGGCTATGTACCTCGCCGACCTGCTCACCATCCCGGCGAACATGGGTGGCCTGCCTGCCATCAATGTGCCCTGCGGCTTTGATCTCGAGGGCCTGCCGATTGGTCTGCAGCTGATCACGGGAGTGCTTGAAGAGCCGCGCCTGCTTCAGGTGGCCCACCACTACGAACAGGCCGCCCAGGTGATGCAGGCTCGGCCAGTGGCCCCATTGGTGCCCTAGGGACTGACCCCAGATCTAGTGGTTTTGCGCCGGTCTGACGCGCAAATGACACTGGATCTTGCGTGGTCGCCTAGCTTGGGGAGGCTTCCGATGCCTTCCGGCTAGACCTGCCCTTGGCCTTCGTTCCGCTCCACAACCACAGCGACTACAGCCTTTTAGACGGGGCGAGCCAGTTGCCGGCGATGGTGGATCGGGCTGTGGAGCTGGGCATGCCAGCCCTTGCACTCACCGATCACGGCGTCATGTATGGCGCCATTGAGCTGCTCAAGCTTTGCGCCAAGGCCGGGATCAAGCCGATCATCGGCAATGAGATGTATGTCATCAATGGCTCCATTGATGACCCTCAGCAGAAAAAGGAGCGCCGCTACCACTTGGTGGTGCTGGCCAAAAATGCGGTCGGCTATCGCAACTTGGTCAAGCTCACCAGCATCAGCCACCTACGCGGCATGCGCGGCCGGGGCATCTTTGCCCGTGCCTGTATCGACAAGCAATTGTTGAGCCAGTACAGCGAAGGTTTGATCGTGGCTACTGCCTGCCTGGGAGGCGAAATTCCTCAGGCGATTTTGCATGGCCGGCCCGATGCGGCGCGCGAGGTTGCCAGCTGGTATCAACATACTTTTGGCGACGACTTCTACCTGGAAATCCAGGATCATGGCGGCATCGAAGACCGCATCGTTAACACCGGGATTGCCCGCATCGGTGCCGAGCTGGGCATTGAACTGATCGCCACCAATGATGCCCATTACTTAAGTGCCAACGACGTCGAAGCCCATGACGCGCTGCTTTGCGTGCTTACGGGCAAGTTGATCAGCGACGTGAAGCGTCTGCGCTACACGGGTACCGAATACATCAAGGGGGAGGCAGAGATGCTCTCCCTGTTCAATGACCACCTTCCTGCCGAGCTGATTGAGCGGGCTGTTGCGAACACAGCCAAGGTGGCTGAAAAGGTCGAGGCCTACGACATCCTCGGCCGCTATCAGATGCCCCGCTTCCCCATCCCGGCTGGGCACACAGCGGTGAGCTATCTCACTGAGGTGGCCGAGCAGGGTCTCCGGCAGCGCCTACGCCTGACTGATGACGTTAGCTTCGAGCCCCAATATGGCGATCGCCTCGCCTTTGAGCTCCAGGTAATTGAGCAGATGGGTTTTCCCACCTACTTCCTGGTGGTGTGGGACTACATCCGCTTCGCCCGGGACAACGGCATACCTGTGGGGCCGGGTCGTGGTTCAGCTGCGGGTTCCTTGGTGGCCTACGCCCTGGGGATCACCAACATTAACCCGGTTACCAATGGCTTGCTTTTTGAGCGGTTCTTGAACCCTGAGCGCAAGTCGATGCCGGATATTGATACGGACTTTTGTATCGAGCGGCGTGGCGAAGTTATCGACTATGTAACTAAGCGCTATGGCGAAGAAAAGGTGGCCCAGATCATCACCTTCAACCGCATGACATCAAAAGCGGTGCTCAAGGATGTGGCCCGCGTACTTGATATTCCCTATGGCGATGCTGATCGCCTGGCCAAGTTGATCCCTGTGGTGCGGGGCAAACCTGCCAAGCTCAAGGAAATGATCGGAACCGAATCACCGGCTCCAGAATTCCGCGAGAAATATGAAAAGGACCCAGTCGTACAGCGCTGGGTTGATATGGCAATGCGTATTGAGGGCACAAATAAGACCTTTGGCGTACACGCGGCTGGCGTGGTTATTGCAGCGGAGCCCCTTGATGAATTGGTCCCCCTGCAGCGCAACAACGATGGCCAGGTGATTACTCAATACTTCATGGAAGATGTGGAGTCGATGGGTCTATTAAAAATGGACTTTCTCGGTCTCAAAAACCTGACAATGATCGATAAAACTGTCGATCTTGTGCAGCAATACAGCGGCATCAAGGTTGATCCTGATGATCTGCCTCTTAACGACGCAGGTACATATGCCCTGCTTGCTCGTGGTGATCTGGAGGGCATCTTCCAGCTTGAATCTAGTGGCATGCGCCAGATTGTGCGCGATCTCAAGCCTTCATCGCTTGAGGATATCTCTTCTATTTTGGCCCTATACCGGCCCGGTCCGCTTGATGCAGGTCTGATCCCTAAATTCATTAATCGCAAGCACGGTAGGGAGGTAATTGATGTAGCCCACGAGAAGCTTGAGCCGATCCTTAAGGAGACTTATGGAATCATGGTTTACCAAGAGCAGATCATGAAGATCGCTCAGGAATTGGCTGGCTACTCCCTTGGCGAAGCAGATCTGCTGCGGCGGGCTATGGGTAAGAAGAAAAAGAGTGAGATGGAGAAACACCAGGGACTTTTTGTAAGTGGCGCCACGGAACGTGGCGTCGAACCGCGAATAGCGGAGGCACTTTTTGAGCAGATGGTTTTGTTTGCTGAATACTGTTTCAACAAGAGCCATTCCACCGCCTACGGCGCGGTGACCTATCAGACGGCTTACCTAAAGGCCCACTACCCAGTTGCCTACATGGCGGCACTGCTCACAGTCAATGCCGGAGACTCGGCCAAGGTGCAGCGATATATCGCCAACTGCAATGCAATGGGTGTCGAGGTGATGCCCCCTGATGTAAATGCTTCCGGCATCGATTTCACACCCGTTGGTGATCGGATTCTTTTTGGTCTTTCGGCCGTTCGCAATCTGGGTGATGGGGCGATTCGACAGTTGATTGAGGCCCGCTCTGGCGATGGTTGTTTCAACTCCCTAGCTGAGCTATGCGATCGCATTCCTGGTCAGCAGCTCAACCGACGCGCCTTGGAGGCCCTGATCCATTCAGGAGCACTTGATGCCCTCGAGCCTCTGGGCAATCGCGCCCAATTGATGGCGGATCTGGATCTAGTCATCGACTGGGCCAGCTCCCGTGCCAAGGATCGGGCCAGCGGTCAGGGCAACCTCTTTGATTTGTTTGGCGCCACCGCCGCAGCCGACTCTGCTGGGGGTTCCGATGCCACCGGCCTGGGCGATATCAGCACCGCCCCCAAGGCGGCTCCGGTCCGCGACTATCCCCCAACTGAAAAACTCCGCCTGGAAAAGGAGTTGGTGGGCTTCTACCTATCAGACCACCCCCTGAAGCAGCTGGCCCAGCAGGTGAAGTTGCTATCGCCGGTCGCCCTGGGCAATCTCGACGAGATGGCTGACAAGGCCAAGGTGAGCGCAATTGTGATGGTGCCTGAGCTGCGCCAGGTGAACACCCGCAAGGGCGACCGGATGGCCGTGCTTCAGCTTGAGGACCTAACCGGCAGCTGTGAGGCGGTCGTGTTTCCTAAAAGCTATGCCCGTTTAGCCGACCACCTAATGGTGGATGCCCGCTTGCTGGTATGGGCCTCGGTAGATCGCCGCGATGATCGAGTGCAATTAATTGTCGAAGACTGCCGCTCCATTGACGATCTGCAGTTGTTGATGGTTGATTTGCCTGCCGATCAGGCCGCCGACATCGCCATTCAGCACCGCCTGCGCGAGTGCCTACATCGCCACAAGCCACCCCAGGACGAGGCTGGCCTGCGAGTACCTGTGGTGGCCCTGGTCCGTCAGGCGGGCCAGACCCGCTTCGTGCGGCTTGGCCCCCAATTTTGCGTAGGCGATGTGGGCGCTGCCCTTGATACCCTCACCGCTGCCGATTTTCAGGCTCGAATCAGCTCACCGCTCTTGGCGGCCTGAGCTGGTTGGCTGATTACCTGAACCATTGCGCATCGCCTTAATCGAGCTGCGCAAGCGGCTGATATTTAGTCCGATCTGCTCGGTGCCGAACAAGCTGCCTGGCTTCTCTTCCCAGCTTGCGGAAAGCACACCAAAGCTCAAGCCCAACAGCCCTAGAAAAAAACATCCACCAGAGGCCGCCAAGGTGGCACTGGGTGGAACGTCAAAAATTTGGCGGCTGACTAACAGGTAGCTACCAATAAATACGCCCATGCCCATGACGGTGGGAATGCCAGTGCCGATTGCAATTCGGCGCGCCATGCGATTGGCAACCGCGTCAGGGATTACCTGCTGGCTGGGACCGGAACGCCGGGCCGGTTTTGGGTTGCCTTTGCCCGATTGGGCGCGACCTTGCATTCCCTTTCCGGCCATGGCTGCCTCGATCAGCCCCGGATGCCGAGCTTGGCGATCAAAGCGCTGTAGCGCTCCTTGCTGATGCCATTTAGGTAACCAAGCAGGCGCTTACGGCGTCCGATCATCTTGAGCAGGCCTTGGCGCGAAGAAAAATCGTGCTTGTTTTTCTGCAGATGGCCGGTCAGCTGGCTGACCCGCTCACTGAGCATGGCCACCTGGACTTCCACCGATCCGGTGTCTGTGCCATGGGTCTGGTGACCGTTGATCAGTTCCTGCTTTTTGGTGGTGGTGAGCGGCATGGGCTGGGGAATAAAACGCAGGCTGGGCCCGGTTTGGGGACCTACGGTGCAAGTTCCCACCATACCTTCTGACGGACATTGGTATTCCGTCTCAATCCATTGGGCGGGATAGCCAGCGCAAGCACTCTCGGATCCAATCTTCTGCCCCGGCCGACTCCCCCATGCCGACGGCGGCTACCGCGCGCAGGGCGCGATGGATTTCAAGGGCTTCGTAGCCCAGAGCAGCCAGGGTTAGCTGCACTTCATCACGGCCTTCTGCCGGCAGCAGGGGGCCGTCCGCCAGCGAATCCGGATCGCCGTGGTTTTCCAGTTGGCCCAGAAACCGCTGCTGCAGTTTGGTCCGCAGCTCAACAGCCAAGCGCTCGGCTGTGCGCTTTCCCACCCCGGGTGCCTGGCAGAGCCGCCGCAGATCGGTCTGCACGATGGCTTGCACCAACTCCCTGGGATCCATCACTCCCAGTAATCCCAGGCCCATTTGAGGCCCTACGCCGCTTACGGCAACCAATTCCCGAAACAGATCCCTTTCGTGGCGCTCACCAAAGCCGTAGAGAATCCAGGCGTCGTCGCGGATGGCCAAGTGGGTGTGCAGCCTCAGAGCACTGCCCTCCTGCGGCAGCTGCTGCCATTGCCGCTGGCTCACCTGAACCTCATAACCCACCCCCTGACACACCAGCAGCAGGCCATAGCGCTTGTCCTGCTGCCAGGGATGGTTGAGTTGCCCTTGCAGCCAGCCGATCATGGAGTCAGTAATAGGTTCCCCATCGTGCCCGCCGTGTTCAGCCGTGCCCAGCCCCTGCCGCTTCCCCGGTTGAGCGCCTGGTTGCTGCCATTGCTGTTGATGGTTTGCATAGTGCTCACTGGTTGCAGTGCTTCCGCTCAGCCGCCGCGATCGGTGTTATTGCATGCCCTTGAGTTGCAGATTCAGCTCACCCAGGGCGCCATCGCTGATGCCCTGGCCCTAGATGCCGGCGGCATGCCGGAGGTGAGTCGGGTGCGGGTGGCTCAGCAGCAGCCGATCGGGATCGGTGAGGCCAAGGGGCTGCGGCTGGAGGGCCAGTTCGACTGGCGCCTCGCTGGCGATCCGATCCGGGTGGACAGTCCCTTTGAGCTCTTTCTGCAGCGGGGCGAGCGAGGCCAAAGCTGGCGTTTGGCACGCCCCGTGGGTCCTGCCCCATCTACCGGCGCTGACGGCCAGCAGACCTGGATCACCGACCCGCTACCACTCAAGGCACGGGGCTGATCAGCAAGACTTAGAGGATGGATACGAGCCCGCCTGCCTGGCTGCCTGAGACAGCCGCCCGCATCTACCCCGGTTGGGTGCAGCGCAAGGCGGTCACCCTGTGCAAGCGGGATCAGAAACGTGGCGGCAGCAACAACGTGCAGGAATACCGCATCGCCATACACAACGCCGTGGTGGCCTCGGGCGGCCTGGACCACTGGACCGGCGAACACCTCGACTGGCATCTGATTGGCACCTACGACAACCGGGAAGCAGAAGCTGGAAGGGGCGCACACAAGAAGCAGTACGCCCTGCTTCCCACAATCGATCACCTTTCCAATCTCCCCGAACCAGATTTCGTTATCTGCGCCTGGCGAACCAACGACGCCAAACACGACATGACGCCGGCGGAGCTGGTGGAGTTTTGCCGCCGGGTTCTGGCCCATCACGAGGCTAAGGCCGCTTCTGTTGCTGACTGTGGCTAAGGCTTACCAGGGTGGCTGCCAGAACGAGGCCAGCCCCGGCGATGGTCCAGCTGTCGATTGACTCACCAAATAGCAACCAGCCCCAGCCACCGGCAAACAGCACTTGCACGTAGCTGATCGCCGTTGCTCGTGCCGCCGGCAGGGCAGTGAGGCTGCGGGTCAAATACACCTGACCAAGCTGGGTGAAGACCCCAACCCCGACCAGCCATAGCAGCTCCGCTGGGGTGGGAAGCACGGGATTGAGGGCCACCAGCGGCAGGCTCAAGGGCAGGGCCACCAAGGGGAAGTAAAAAACGATCACCAGCGGGTGCTCGCTCGTGCCGAGGGAGCGCACGCTTACGTAGGCAAATGCGGTGAACAGGGCCCCGGCAACGGCGATCAGTACGGGAACAAGCGCCAGGGTCGCGCCGCCCTGCAGCAGGCCGGCCGGTTGGGCAACGAGCAACACCCCGAGCCAGCCCAGGGCCATGGCCGCCAGCACCCGCTTGCCGATTGGCTCACCGAGCATCAGCCAGGCCAGTAGGGCCGTGAACGGCGGGTAGAGGTACTGCAGCACCGTGGCCGCAGCCAAGGGCAAGGCCGCTAGGGCGGCATAAACACACACCAGGGCGGCCGTACCGATCGCTCCGCGCCAGATCAGTAGCCAGCGCCTTTTGCCCCAAGCTGGAATCCCGGCTCGGTGCAGCAGCCACCAGCTCAAGGCCACGCTCACAATCGCCCGGGCGAACACCACCTCGGCAACGGGAATGCGTCCTCCCACCTGCTTGACGCAGACGCCCATCAGCGAAAAGCTCAGGGCACTGACAACCATGCCGAGCATGGCTTGCCTTCCCTGGTCAGAATCAGGCTTCGCTTCAGCGCCCACCGCAAATAGCCCCTTCCTTGAGCCTGCCTCGTCTCCACCCCCGCACGATTGAGGCCGTCAAGGAGCGGGCTGACATCGTTGATGTGGTGGGCGAGCACGTAGTGCTCAAAAAGAAGGGGCGTGAGTACGTAGGCATCTGTCCCTTCCACGACGACACGTCACCGTCAATGACGGTGTCCCCGGCAAAGCAGTTCTACTACTGCTTCTCCTGTGGTGCCGGCGGCAATGCCATCAAGTTTTTGATGGAGCACCAGCGCCAGAGCTTCAGCGATGTGGTGCTGGAGCTGGCGCGCAAATACCAGCTGCCGATCGAGACCCTCGATGGCCCCCAGCAGGAGCGGCTGCGCAAGCAGCTCTCGCGCCGCGAACAACTGCACCGGGTACTCACCCTGGCGGCTGGTTGGTTCCGTAGCCAATTGCGCGCCCCTGAGGGTGCCGCCGCTCTCACCTATCTGCGCGAAAGTCGCGGCCTGAATGAAGCCACCCTGGAGGCCTTCGAGCTCGGCTTTGCTCCCGACCGTTGGGATGGCCTGCTAATCCACCTGCAGCAGGTTGAGGGGCTGGGGCCGGAGTTGCTGGAGGAAGCAGGCCTGGTGGTGCCACGCAAGGGCGCCAGTTCCCAGGACGGCCGTGGTTTCTACGACCGCTTTCGCGGCCGGGTAATGGTGCCGATCAAGGACCGCCAGGGGCGGGTGATCGGTTTCGGTGGCCGCAGCCTCGATGGCGGCGAGCCCAAGTACCTCAACTCTCCGGAGACTGAGGTGTTCGAGAAGGGCAAGCATCTCTTTGGCCTCGACAAAGCCGCGGCCGCGATCCGCAAGGACGACCGAGCCGTGGTGGTGGAGGGCTACTTCGACGTGATCGCCCTGCACGCCGCCGGTATCACCAATGCGGTGGCGTCCCTTGGCACCGCCCTAAGTAGCCAGCAGATCACCCAGCTCTGCCGCTGCTGCGAGGGGCGGCGGATGGTTCTCAACTTCGATAGCGATGGCGCCGGTGTGCGCGCTGCCCAACGGGCCATTGGCGAAGTGGAGCAGCTGGCCTTGCAGGGCCAGCTGGAGTTGAGGGTGCTGCAACTGCCCTCCGGCAAAGATCCCGATGAGTTCCTCAAGAGCCAGGGTGCCGGCGATTACCGGGCCCTGCTTGATCAGGCGCCGCTCTGGCTCGACTGGCAGATCGAGCAAGTGCTCGAGGGTCGAGATCTAGCCCGTCCCGATCAGTTCCAGCTTGCGGTGACGGCCCTCGTAGCCCTGCTTGGCAAGCTGCCCCAGAGCGCAGTGCGCAGCCACTACCTGCAGCGGGTGGCCGAGCGCCTCAGCGGTGGTCAGGCCCGTCTGGCGATCCAGCTGGAAGACGATCTGCGTCAGCAGGTCAAAGGCCAGCGCTGGCATGGACGTTCCCAGAAGTGGGAGTTGCCGGGTGAGGCTGGGCTGCGGGAGCGGGCTGAAGCGGAGGTGTTGCGGATGTATCTGCACTGCCCCGGCTACCGCAGTGCGATCCGGGTGGAGTTGCGGCAGCGCGAACTCGACGATTTCGCCCTGAAGCACCACCGCCTGCTTTGGGCTGCGATTAGCGGCCTAGAGGAGGTCAACCTCGGTGTGGGCCGGCTCGAGGCGATCAACCGCGGCCACGACCCCGGCTCAGACCTCGCCGATCTTGATTTGCCTCGGTTGCTGGGCGATCAGCTGGTGGTGGAGCAGAGCGCACTGCTCTCCAGGCTGACGCCCTTGCTCGAGCCTAATGAGCTGCAGCGCATGGCTTTCAGCCAGCCCCTGCTTCAACTTCGCGGTGCCACGGCATCTCTGGAGCGCCAGAAGAGTGTCAAACGCTGCCGGCATCTGCTGGATGCCTGGAGCAGTCAGCGTCTTGAGACCCTGGAGCGTTGTATCGCCCGGCTTCTAGAGCAGGAAAGGGAGGAGGCCCGGGCCACGGCCTCGGGCCTGGCACCGCTTAGCGATATGGAATCGCGCATCGAGGCCCTCTTCAGCGAACTCAACAGCGACGCCCTGCGCTTTCAGGAGCTCTATTACAACGAACGCAAACATCTCGAACACCTCGACTCCCAGCGCCGCGCTGGCTACGAGGAGGTGATGGCCCAACCGGCGGCTTAATCAGCGGTAACCACTTCTGTCTTGCCCTAAGACCTTTTCAACACTCTGTTTATCCCCTCGCTTTGATGTTTCTTCCGCGGCTTTCCCTGTTTTTACTGCCATCTTTACTGCTGCCTTTGTGGCTTACCCCTGCCGCGCTTGCCCAGCCCTGCCCCTGCAGCTGTGAGCAACCCAGCCAGGGCGTGATCGGTCCAGATGGTCTGTGTCAGTGCCCCTGTGGGGTGGTGCCGATTCCCGGCATCAACGCCGAAACCCTCTCTGGCCCTCCGAAACCGCCCCAGGCAGGTGGCCCCACTCCTACCTGGACCGTGGAACCTGGCTATGACGACGACTTTGGCGGCCCTTTCTGGGATGACTGGTGGTGATTTCACCAGAGCGTCAGCAGGTGGGGCAGCCAGCCAACGTTGCGCATGCCCTCCACCAGTTCAATGATTGCTGCAATCCATACAAACCAGATGTCGCTGAGGAGGTGGCGGCGAAACAGGCGCGGGTTGCTGCTCCAGCTGGCGGGCTCGCAGTAGAGCCCTGGATTGGGCCAGAAGCGTGGCACCCGCTGCCGGTATTGGCGGAAGGATTCGCCGAATAGTTCTTCTAGCCGTCTTTCCTCCCTAGCCATGATCCCCGGGTAATAAAGACCAAATATCACCAGAAATAGCAGCGGTTAGGTGAGGGTTTCGGTGCTAAGCCCCACTCCCACCAAACCGATGCTGCTGAACACATATAAAGTGTTGCGACTGATCGAGTAGGGCCCCTCAGTGACCAGCTCTCCGTCCTTGCGGCCGGAGATAAAAAATGAACACCAGATCCGCCCCGTTGCTCCAATGGCAGCCAGGCCAAGGCCGGTACTGAACAGGAACGTGGCTACATTTTCATGCTGCAGCTCCCAGTGGCTCTGGGTGAGTGCTAACAAGATGAAAGCCAGTACTGCCACCAACTTCGATAGCCCGGTGCGCTGGTGTTCCCACCAGGTTTTGCCGGCCGCTTTAGGCAATAGCGTCATGGGCTCGTCACAGTCATCCTTGGTCTACTCCTTTATTTGCTGATCCCCGCATACGCTGCCTATCTGCTGATTCCACCCTGGTTCCATGGGGTTTTTCGAGGTGTTCTGGGACGGTGAAGCAATCGGCGATGGCAGCGATCTTGAGGAAGCTCTCACCGCCTACCTCTCCGTGCAGCCTGAAGACATCAGCTGGGTTGAGGCCTGCGCCGCTGCCAGCGCTCCTCCCTGCATCCGGCGCTATGCCTCGTTTGAGGCCTACCTCGACAATGCCGATGAACAGGAGACGATCACCGTTACTGCCGCCATGATCGAAGCTGCCTTGTTGCCATTGTCATCAGGCCCGCAGTGATCAGGTCGGCAGTGATCAGGCCCGCACTACCGGGATGGCGTCTAGGCGGGTAGTGGCCGCTCCAGATAGTCGTGAGCGCCGCATTCGCCAAGGGGTCTGCAGTCCCGCGGCTGCCCATTGCACGGTGCCGCTGCCGTAGTGGCGGTTGAGCTGGTCGATGGTGGCCATTAGGGCTGTGCGACGGTGTTGTTGCTCCAAGGGCAGTGGCAGCAGCAAGTTGTGCTGGAGGGTCTCCTCTCCCTGCAGTTGCTGCATCAGTACGCCTGCTTTGTGCAGGGGCTTGTGGGGGCTGAACAGCACTGCCACCAGGGGTAGGGCTGCCTGCAGCAGTACGGCGGTGTCATTGCTGGCTAGCGGCAGGCTCACCGTGGCGCTGTTGCTGTAAAAACTGGTGCCGTTGAAGGGGTTACTGCGCACGAACACCGTGATGGCACCAGCCCGTTGCTGTTGCCGCCGCAATTTCTCCGCTGCCCGGCTCAGGTAGGTAGCAACCGCCTCCCTCAGTTCGCTCTGGCTGGTGATCGGCTGGCTAAAGCTGCGGCTCACGCAGGTTTCCCGCTTGGCGGCCGGCAGGGTCTCTAGCGGTAGGCAGGCCATACCCCGCAACTCCTGCTGCAGGCGCAGTCCCACTACGCCGCAGCGGCGGCGTAGTTCGCCACTGGGCATGTCGCGCAGAGCCTTGGCATCGGCGACACCGCGCAGGCGGCACCAGCGGGAGAGCTGGCGTCCCATGCCCCATACATCCTCGATGGCGACCGCTGCTAGGTGGGGATCGGGGTCATCCATGCTGCCGAGGTCGAAGACACCCGTGGCGCTGGCCGTCGTCTTGGCAAGTCGGTTGGCGAGCTTGGCCAGCACCTTGCTGGGGCCGATGCCTACCGCCACCGGCAGGCCGAGCTGGCAGAGCACGTGGTGACGCAGCTGCCGGCCCCAATCGTGCAGGCTGCGCTGGTCGGCGGGCCGGCTTAGCTGGCCGAAAGCTTCATCGATCGAATAGATCTCCAGCGCTTCCACCCAGGGTTCCAGGGTGGCCATCAGCCGCTGGCTCATATCGGCGTATAGGGCGTAGTTGGAGCTGCGCACCACCACGCCCTGGCGCTCCAGCTCGCGCCGCACCTGAAAGTAGGGCTGGCCCATGCGGATGCCGAGGGCTCGGGCCTCGGCGCTGCGCGACACGATGCAACCGTCGTTATTGGAGAGCACCACCAACGGCCTCCCCAGCACGGCGGGATCCAGCACCGCTTCGCAGGAGGCGTAGAAGTTGTTGCCGTCGATCAGCACGATTGCCTGGCGGCGGCGGCTCCAGGGTTCGCAGGTCATGGCGCTCTACGGCACACCCCAGCCAGGTTCCAGCGTGCGGACCGCGTGCAGGGCCACCGCCCAGATGCGAGCGCAATCAAAGCAATCCAGCTCTAGGGGCGGGTAGGCCGGGTGGGCTGCCTCTAGCCGTAGCCGGCCTTGGTGGGCTACTAGCCGTTTAAGGGTGAAGCAGCCGTCCAGGCAGGCCACCACGATCTGGCCGGGGCGGGGCTCCAGGCCTCGATCGACGATCAGTAGGTCGCCGTGGTCGATTCCGGCCGCCTGCATCGATTCACCACTCACCCGCAGCAATACCGTGCTGGCGCGGCAACGGATCAACTGGGCATCGAGACTGGCGCTTCCCGGCAATGGCGGAAAGACTGGATGGGCTGGGTGTGCCAGGCGCGCGCCGCGGGTCAACCCATACTAGTTCAGGCGTACTGCCGCGCTGTTTTAGTCCGGCTCGCCGGACTCGGGCGTAGTGGTGGTGAAGCGGCGGTAGAGCCAGGCGCCAGCTGCGCCCCAAAGCAAGGTCCACAACACAAAAGTGGTGAGGGTACCGAGCTGGCCGGTCTCGAGGGAATAGACGCCGGCCTGGATTAGTCCCGCATCGATCAGGGAGCCGCCGATGCCCCAGCCGAGCACCCAGCTGAATAGAAAGCCGATCGCCTGAAGATTGCCGGTCATGGGGTGGAGGTTAGGCGCTGGTTGAAGCGACGAATGAACAGTGCCAGCGGCATCGGACCGCAACGGCGTTGCCAGCCCAGCCCTTCCGGATAGCGCCGCCAGCAGGAAAGGCGGCCACCGCGGCGGTCCAGGCAGATCAGGTAGCGGTAGGTAGCAGCAGCTATTGGGGACAGGGTTTCCGGTGCTGGCAGCGGCGCCAAGGGCAAGAAAACAGCATGAAGTTCCTGCCAGCTGCTGGGCGGCCTGCCGCTGCTGCGCAGGGGCGAGCCAAGCAAGCTGGCGAGCTGCTGGGGGAAGCCGGCGTCTGGCAGCAGCCAGTGGCCCTGGCGGGATTGGCAGGGTTCGAGCAGGGAGATCACGGCGGCACAGGCCATGGGCGGAAAAGGGCAGGACCCTTCTCCAGTGCCCGGCCTGTCCCACGGTCAGCCGCGGTGGGGCAGCTCCCGGATCAGACCCGGCCCTATCCCGCGCTGGCCATATGGCGCATTAGGTCGAGGCACTTGCAGCTGTAGCCCCACTCGTTGTCGTACCAAGCCACAACCTTCACGAAGGTGTCGGTGAGGGCGATGCCGGCTCCGGCATCAAAAACCGAGGTGCAGCTCTCACCCAGAAAGTCGGTGCTCACAACCTCGTCTTCGGTGTAGCCAAGAATTCCGGCCATGGGGCCTTCGCTGGCGGCCTTCATGGCGGCCTTGATCTGGTCGTAGCTGGCGGGTTTGGCCAGGTTCACGGTGAGGTCCACCACCGATACATCGGGGGTGGGAACGCGGAAGGCCATGCCGGTGAGCTTGCCGTTGAGCTCGGGGATTACCCGGCCAACCGCCTTAGCGGCACCGGTGGAGCTGGGGATGATGTTTTGGGCTGCGCCGCGGCCACCACGCCAGTCATTCACCGAAGGGCCATCCACGGTTTTCTGAGTGGCGGTGGTGGCATGCACCGTGGTCATCAAGCCATTGACGATGCCGAAGTTGTCGTGGAGCACCTTGGCGACAGGTGCCAGGCAATTGGTGGTGCAGCTGGCATTGGAAACCACGTCCTGGCCCGCGTAGCTGCTGTGGTTCACGCCCATCACGAACATTGGTGTGGCGTCCTTGGAGGGAGCGCTCATCACCACACGCTTGGCGCCGGCATTGATATGGGCGCGGGCGGAGTCGTCGGTGAGGAAAAAACCGGTGCTTTCGAGCACGTAGTCGGCGCCAACCTCGCCCCACTTGAGGTTGTTTGGATCTCGCTCGGCGCTGATACGGATCACCTGGCCATTCACCACCAGCTGTCCGTTTTCGACGGCCACCTCACCCTGGAAGCGGCCATGGGTGGAGTCGTAACGGAGCATGTAGGCCAGGTAGTCGACCTCGATCAGGTCGTTAATACCAACGATCTCCACGTCCGCCAGGGTCATGGCACGGCGGAAGGCAAGGCGGCCGATGCGGCCAAAACCGTTAATGCCGATGCGAATGGTCATGGTGGTGCTCCCTAAACCCTGTGGAGAAAGTATGGGGGCACCATACGGGGGATGGATCAGCTCAGGGCCTGGCTCAAGGCCGCCAGACCAAACACCAGAAACAGGCCGCCACTGAGGCGATAGAGCAGGCGCTCATTCACCCATTGACCAATCCACTTGCCGGCGCCTACGGCCAGCCAGGTGACCAGGGCATGACCTGCCAGGGTGCCGGCGAGCAGGCCGCCAAAGCTGAATACCTGGGCCGGCGCAGTGGCCATAAAAATCGTGGTGAACTGGGTTCGGTCGCCTAGCTCAGCGATAAACACCAGCACGAATGCCTCCCAGATCACGGCCCAGGCCGTGTTAAAGGCCTTGCTGCTTTCCGCCGTATTGATCGCCTGCTCAGCCTCCTCCTTCTCCTCGGTAGCCGCATTGGCAGCCATGCCCTGGGCATCGATCAGCAGCTTGATGCCAAAGCTGAGGAAGAGCACGGCGGCCAGCCAGGGCACCAGGCTTTGGGGTAGCAGCTCCCGCAGGCCGTATCCAAGGGCAAGCGAGATCAAGGTGACCGCGGTTAGGGCGGCAAATGAGCCAACAAATACCCAGCGGGCGCGGTGGCGCACTGCAAGGATCAGCGCCATAAAAAAAGTTTTATCGCCCAGCTCGGCCAGGGTGATGGCGGTGAGGCTGGAGCCGAAGGCAGCCAGGCTGGGATCGCTGGAAAGGGTTGGAGCCATCACTTATCAATAGCCGAGGGGATGTCCTCGTCGTCCTCGAGCAGCAATTGCTGAAAGGCGGTGTATAGATCGCCAAATTCCGCTGCGGTGCGCCGATCGGCCCGCCCAGCGGTGTTGCGACCACGGAGCTTGGTGGGGCTGGCGGCAATGCTTGGCGCCGGCGCAGGGGTAGCGCTCTGGCGGCGGCTCTCCAGCTCGCGCAGCCGCTCCATCAAGTGGGGCGGCACCGTGCCATCGGGGCTGACCTGCATCAGCTCCTTGAAAAGGGCCTCGGGGTTTTGCTCCAGCTCCACCTTGTGGCGTCTATCGCTGGCCTTGGTTTGGCTTTGCTGAGGCGGCTCAGGCTTGGGTAGGGGTTGGGGCAGGCTGCGGCCTAGGGCTTGAAGGCGTTCGCGGCTACGGGCGTCGAAGCTCATCGATTCAGCTCAACTGCAGCCCAGGCTGGCGCGGGTGTCGCGGCCGGTCACCGGGTTGGTGCCACTGGCAAGCCCACAAAGGGTTTTGAGCGCATCACCACGCAAAGGCACATTGGTGAAATCTGCCCCCTCAATCACCACATTTGTGAATTTGGTGTTGAAGGCAAAGGCGTCTTCCAGCACTGCATTGGTGAGATTGGTGCCATCGAAGATCGCCGAATCGAGTGTTGCCTCCTTCAGGTTGGTGTTGCTTAAGTCAGCGTCCTGAAGCTTGGCGCCAAACAGGCTGGCCCCCTGCAGGTCGGAGCCGGCAAAGGTGGAATCCCGCAGATTTGTGAGGTTGAAGGTGGCACCCCGCAGATCCTGGTCATGAAAATCAGCGCCAATTAGCACCTGTTTGGCCACATCCATGGCCGCCTGGGCGGGCAGGGGGGACACCAAGACCAAGCCTATGGCACTGACCAGGGCGAACAACAGCGCCAGCACCCCGCCAGCCAGACTGCCCGGAGAACGACCGGAACTGGATCGACCGGAAAATAAAAGGGGCAACATGACGGCTGGGTGGGTATCTCAAGCCTAGGCAGGGCACCTAGCAGCGCACTGCGTGGGAACCCTGGTAGCTGCTGCTCCAGGCCAATGGCTCGCACCACTGCACGACGCCAGGGCGACTGGGCCGAGCAGCGGGTACTGCGCCTACTGCTCGGCAGGGGTTGGCGGTTGCTCTCACGCCAGTGGGCATGTCGCTGGGGAGAACTTGATCTGGTGCTGGAAAAAGGGGGCCGCCTGTTGCTGGTGGAAGTGAAAGGTCGCAGCCGTTGCGGGCCCGATAGTTGGGGTGCCGGCGCCTTGCGCCGCGGCAAGCGTCAGCGGTTGGAGCGAGCCTGGCACTGCTGGCTGGAGGACCATCCGGTTTGGGCGGAGAGCTCGGTGGAGATGGTCTTTGCCTTGGTGCCCCTGGCCCCGGCGCCCGGACCTGTCCGCTGGATCCGCGCCGATTACTGATCGGTAGTGGCCGCCGGCGCTGGCTGGCTGAACTCGACAGTGCATAGGTAGCGATAGTTGCCCATCCCTACCTCCGTCTCCTGGCAGCGCTCAGCGGTAACAACCGCACCAGCTGGAAGCTGCTGCCTAGCCCGTTCAATGGCGTTGCTTTTGTCCCAGATCGAGGATGCGGTGACGCTGCCTGCCTGAGCGGGGAGGGTCAAGAACGGCAGTGCGGCAACTATGGCCGCAGCGCAAATCAATGCCTGCGGATGAATGCCTGGATCTGGGGCAACAGCCATTGTGGATACCTGACGACTTCAAGATGACATTTACTGCCCACCGCGCCCGCAAGCGCTTCGGCCAGCACTGGTTGATTGATCAGGGGGTGCTCTCACGCATCGTGGCGGCCGCAGAGCTTGAAGCCAGCGATCGGGTGTTGGAGGTTGGGCCGGGCCGGGGAGCTCTCAGCGAGCGGCTGCTGGCTACACCGGCGGCAGCAGTGGCTGCAGTGGAGCTTGACCGCGATCTGGTGCTGGGCCTGCAAGAGCGCTTTGGCGACCAGCCGCGCTTCCAGCTCACCTCGGGGGATGTGCTGACAGTGGGGCTGCCTGCCGCCAACAAGGTTGTGGCAAATATTCCTTACAACATCACAGGCCCCCTACTAGAGCGGCTGGTGGGACGGCTCGATCGGCCGGTGGCCCACCCCTACGACCGCCTAGTGCTGCTGGTGCAGCGGGAGGTAGGGGAAAGGATCCGCAGTGAGCCTGGCGCCAGCGCCTTTTCAGCTCTGAGCGTGCGCATGCAGCTGCTGGCCAACTGCCGCTCCGTTTGTGCCGTGCCGCCGCGCTGTTTTCAGCCTCCGCCCCAAGTGCACTCGGAGGTGATCCTGTTGGAGCCGCTGCCAGTGGAGCAGCAATTGGCACCCCAGCTAGCCCGCACGGTGGAGATGCTTTTGAAGCGCTGTTTTGCCGCTCGCCGCAAAATGGTGCGCAATACCCTCGCAGGACTGCTGCCAGAAGCTGAACTTGCTGGGTTGGCAGAAGCAGCGGGCATCGGCCTGCAGCAACGGCCCCAGGAGATCGCGCCAGCAGCCTGGGTGGCGTTGGCGGGCAGCTTGAATCAGGTCATTGCTGCGCCCGCTGCCGCCCCTACCCATGGCTGATCTATGCGTGCGTGCCCCCGCCAAGATCAATTTGCACTTGGAGGTGCTGGGCCTGCGCGCCGATGGCTTCCACGAGCTGGCGATGGTGATGCAGTCGATCGATCTGGCCGACAGCCTGCGGTTGCGGCCCACGGCGGATGGCCAGATCAGCCTCCAGTGCGATCGGGCCGACCTGCCCACTGACAGCAGCAATTTGGTCGTCAAGGCAGGTGAGATGTTGCGTGCCCGCTCAGGTTTTGCCGAGCTTGGGGCCCAGATCGTGCTCGAGAAGCGCATCCCGATCGGTGCTGGCCTTGCGGGCGGCTCCAGTAATGGAGCGGCGGCGCTGATTGGTCTCAACGAGCTATGGGGACTGGGCTTTAAGAGTCAGGAGCTGCACAGCATGGCGGCTGAGCTTGGTTCTGACATGCCGTTTTGCCTTGATGGCGGCACCCAGCTCTGCTTTGGCCGCGGGGAGCTGTTGGAAGCCTTGGCCTTCAATTCAACCGATCCTCCGGCGCTACTGCTGCTCAAGCACCCGGGGGTGAGTGTCAGCACGCCCTGGGCCTACGGACGCTGCAAGGAGCTACGTGGGGATTTCTATCTTGAGGCTGAAGCCGACTTTGAGCAGCGCCGTCAGGCCCTACGCCAGGCGCCCTTGCTAGGGGCCATCGCGGGGAATAGGAGCTGGCCACCACTGCGCAACGACCTGCAGGCCGTGGTGGAACCAGAGGTGGAAACCGTGCGGCAGGGCCTGGCATTGCTGCGCCAGACCGAGCAACACTTGGCAGTTGCCATGAGTGGTTCTGGCCCAAGTCTTTTCGCCCTGTTCTCCAACCTGGACCAAGCTCGCACCGCCCATGTAGACCAAGCCGAACGATTTGAGCGGTACGGCTTTGAGTCTTGGTGTTGTGGCTTCAGCGATCGAGGTGTCAGCCTGCTTCAGTGACAAAACCCGAATCCCCCATCAAGCCCAGTGATCAAGTGCCCCGTAAAGGGCCGCTGAGTTTCCTCTCTGGCTCGCTCACCGCTGGTCTGCTGGCGTGGCTGGCCTTGGGTCTGAGCCAGAAATTGGTGGCGTACTACGCACTGCATCCACCCAGCTACGGCTCGGCAATTGCCCAGAGCATCGCCACGGCCCTCAAAACGCTAATTGTTGGCATGTCGTTTCTTGCCACCTTCAGCTTTGCCTTCATTGGCATTGGTCTGGCGTTGGTGTTCGTGCGCAGCTTGGTGTCCGGTTCCGGATCGGCCCCTGCCGAGGCGGGCGAAAAGCCCTAACTTCACACCATGACTCCCCACGATCTGGGTTTGCTGGTAACGCTGCTGCTCCCCGGCATGCTGCTTTCGGTGTTGCTGCTCTCAACCTTCGCCGCCGGCGGCTGATATAGGTTGTCAGCTAAATGGTGCAAGCCCAGACGTGGCAGAGACGCTGCTGTTCAATGCCCTTCGGGAAGCCATCGACGAGGAGATGGCTAGAGATCCTTACGTCTGCGTGATGGGTGAGGACGTCGGCCAATACGGCGGCTCTTACAAGGTCACCAAGGATCTCTACGAGAAATATGGTGAGCTGCGGGTGCTGGACACCCCGATCGCCGAAAACTCCTTTGCTGGTATGGCGGTTGGTGCGGCGATGACGGGGCTGCGCCCAATCGTCGAAGGCATGAATATGGGCTTCCTGCTGCTTGCCTTCAACCAAATCTCCAACAACATGGGGATGCTGCGTTACACCAGCGGCGGTAATTACACCA